>CALGJN010000362.1:0-3861 GCA_937920185.1 uncultured Cellvibrionales bacterium
CTTTGTCGCTGCGCTTAACTCTTGCTGATGACGAACCACGTTCTCGTCGATGTAATAGACCGCATCAGCGCTTGGGAACTGCACTAAAGCTGCGGCTTCTCGTTCGTTCAGCGCTGCGCTATCGACTTCGCGCAACAGTTGTGTGGCATTTTGTTGTTCCGACATAAGCTCTAATTCGAGCGTTCCTGCAGTCAGTTTTTGACTGACTTCCCGGCTGGTGTTGAGTAGGTTTTTACCATAATTTTGATCGATTAAACCGCTTCGCTGGCTAACGATATAGTTTTGATGGAGAGCGGCAAAAGCGCCACTCAACAGAGCCGCAGTAATGACCATAACGCCCCATATCACTGGGTCGGACTTTAGCCTTGAAAAATAACTGGTTAACTGCACTGTTATGAATCCATTTGTTTCATTCAAGTTTAACCGCTTATGTCTGCGACTGTTCGATGGTCGAGATCATTGGCAATGCACTGGATTAAATCTCTGGCAAGCTGCGTTTTGCTTTTCTTGTGCATCTGAATCTCGCTGTTGGGCGTGATCCAATAAACTTCGTTATCATCGGCATCAAAACCGATATCCGTCCGCGATACATCGTTGGCAATGATCGCATTTAACTGCTTGCGATCTAGTTTTAACTGCGCGTTGGCAGTTAAGTTTTCGGTTTCGGCGGCAAAACCTACCACGTACAGGTGGTCATTGGCACTGCCAACAGCGGTTATGATATCGATATTCTTTTCCAACTGTAAGGTTAGATTGCATGCCTGCTTTTTGATCTTTTGCGGACTGACATCAACGCATCGATAATCAGCGACCGCGGCGGCGCCTATAAACACATGGGCGTTTTTACACGCCTGCATCGAGGCGAGATACATTTCATTGGCTGATATCACCGAGGTCAGATGACAGTGCTCCGGTGCGTCAAGGTTTACCGGACCCGAGATCAAGGTTACGGTTGCACCAGCGTCGGCCGCCGCTGCCGCTAGCGCATAACCCATTTTCCCCGAGCTATGGTTGCTGATGTAGCGCACTGGATCGATGGCTTCGCGGGTTGGGCCCGCGGTGATGATTACTCTGACCCCCTGTAAAACCCCCAGTGTGAAACTGGCGGCAACGCGCTCGGCAATTTCAGCCGGCGCTGCTAGCCGACCGGGGCCTATATCGCCGCAGGCCTGGAGACCAGAGGTGGGCCCGATAATCGTCGCACCCCGCCGCTCTAATTCAGCGACATTGGCAAGGTTTGCCGGATGTAGCCACATGCCTTGATTCATTGCTGGTGCAATGGCAACGGTTGCTGGGGTGGCGAGATAGACAGCACCGAGAAGAGTATCTGCGGCCCCATGCACCAGCGTCGCAAGGCTGTTTGCAGTGGCGGGAGCCACCAGCATAAGGTCCGCCCATCGCGCAAGTTCGATATGGCCCATACCCGCCTCCGCCTCCGCATCGACTAGATCTATGTGCACCGGATTTCCCGACAGCGCTTGGAGCGTCAGAGGGCGAATGAACTCGACTGCCGCAGGCGTCATTATCACGCGCACGTCGGCACCGAGGTCACGAAGGAGTCGGACGATTTCGGCACTTTTATAGGCCGCTATACCGCCAGTAACACCGACTAATATGTTTTTGTTTGATAGGCTGCTCATTTGCCACTCGGACAGATCTCACCAATGCGAGTATTATAGTAGCATGGAAATGTCAAATATGTATTGATAAATAAGCGCTTACTATGCCTATAAGTCAATGGCCAAAAGATCAACGACCGAGAGAGCGGCTGTTATTACAAGGCGCGGCGGCATTGTCAGATGCCGAGCTGCTGGCGATCTTTTTACGCACAGGCGTATCTGGTATGACCGCGGTCGACTTGGCGCGACAATTGTTAAGCGAATTTGGCGGTGTAGGCGGCTTGTTGCATGCAGGGCAAGCAGATTTTTGTCGAGGCCGTGGTCTGGGGCCAGCCAAGTATGCCGAGTTACAGGCGGTGTTAGAGCTAGCACGGCGTTATCTTTATGAGCATCTTGTCGAGCAACCGTCGATTGAGTGCTCTGCTCAGATTGAAGATTACTTGGCATTGACGATGCGCGCTTCTCCTCGCGAGCTATTTCGGGTGATGTTGCTGGATGTCAGGCATCGTCTGATTAAGACCACGGAGTTATTTCAAGGCACGATCGATCGTGCTGCCGTATACCCACGTGAGGTAGTCAAACTAGCGCTAATGCACAATGCAGCGGCGGTTATAGTGGCGCATAATCATCCGTCCGGCGAGGCTGAGCCGAGTTCGGCTGATCTGGATTTGACGTTGCGGTTGCAACAGGCTCTAGCGCTGGTGGATGTTGCGCTGTTGGATCACTTTATTATCGGGCGCTCGGGCAGTGTCTCTCTCGCCGAGCGCGGCATACTTTGACTCTGGGCCTACGTCGGGCAAGACTTGATGCCGGGTTAGGCCGTCGGTTTAGTTTTCCATATCGCAGTTTTTCATTTGATTCGCCCTAGGCTTTCTGGTATAAAACGCGCCCTACTGGGACAACCGGTCTCGGATAGGCACATTTCACTAGCTGGTTGGCAATCACATCGATTTGACAGCCTAGAAACGCAGGGACATTACAATGTCGAGAGTATGTCAGGTCACGGGCAAGCGACCGATGGCGGGAAACAACGTATCCCACGCCAAGAACCGAACGCGTCGTCGCTTCGAGCCAAATTTGCACACCCACCGATTTTGGGTTGAATCAGAGAAGCGTTTTGTCAAGATTAGGCTGTCTACTAAGGGCCTGAGAATTATTGACAAAAATGGTATAGATCAAGTGCTTGCGGGTATGCGTGCCCGCGGCGTCAAGGTATAGGGAGCAGCACAATGGCAAAATCAGCGAGAGAGAAGATTCGGCTAGTATCGAGCGCCGGAACGGGTCATTTTTATACCACCGACAAAAACAAGCGCAATATGCCCGAGAAAATGGAGATCAAGAAGTACGATCCGACCATTCGTAAGCATGTCATCTACAAAGAAGCCAAAATCAAGTAACTGCGGCTTCATCGGGGAAAGTGCCTGCGCTTCGCTTGGGCGGGTAGCAACTTTGCGTCCCCTTGCTCAGGCTATGAGAAACTGGCAAACGGTCGTCTTTGGCGGGGCAGCGTAGCGTCGCGCAATAGCAGCACCGCGCACTGCTCAAAAAACGGCATTGGCGCTTGCTTTAAGTTGATACCTAATTGCTTCACACCACTGTCGATCAAAGCACGACCCATGTCGAATTAAAGCCAGCCCGAACTAAGCACCTTTTCTATCTGCGCACTTCTTTAGCCAGCGCGTTTAAAAAGCACGGGGTGATGCTTGATTCTGTGTGCCAGTGCTTTCTGCAAAAGACTCATCCATAAGGCAACAAACAAAGACAAAAAAAAGACAGCAAAAAGACAACAAAAAAACCCTGACAATTTCTTGCCAGGGCTTTCGAATCTTATGTTCTATATAAAAACTGTAAGACTTATTCGGCGATTACATTCTCTGCCTGCGCGCCTTTCTGACCTTGAGTGACTACCATAGTCACAGCTTGGCCTTCTTTTAATGATTTGAATCCGTCGGCTTGAATGGCACTGTGGTGAACAAATACGTCACCGCCGCCTTCTTGCTCAATAAATCCGAAACCTTTACTGTCGTTGAACCACTTTACAGTGCCAGAAACTCTTTCCCCTGACATAACTACCTCACTTAAATTTTCTTTACCGTTTAAGGCGATTAATTATCCAGCCTCGTTACGGGGCTAGCCTAACACACACTGCTGAGCAGCATATGCGGAGAAACTTAGAACTTCCTCCGATCTTGCATAATATGGCTTTTAATTCTTTTATGCTAATTTTTTTTTGTTTTTTTGT
>CALGJN010000363.1:0-1912 GCA_937920185.1 uncultured Cellvibrionales bacterium
CGAGGATTGCCAACGCTCTACGCCGGCTCCCCGCATAACTGGATACCCAAGCAACCCAGCACCCCCCCCTCGACATGCCACGCACTAACAATGACTGGCAACTAATACCTATGGCTCCGCCGGTAGTCGAAATTTTATCGTTGGATGGGATGCGATGCTGAGGATTTTCGCCTCGATCTAGAGGGTCCTAGTCGCCGCTCGTCGCTTGCGACCGATGCGCTCGCCAGCGACGGTTCAGTCACCTCGGTAGCGGAATACTTGAAAAACATCCAATAAAGGATGCCATCAAAAATCCAATAGAAAACCCAATAGAGTGTTCCATAGGGCACTACAACCTTACTCATGAGCTGAAAAATGGCGCGGTGAAAATAGATCATTGCCATTTGAGGTGGTTCGGCACTAAACTTGCATAAATCCCTCGAGAGTTACGCTGTCTGCAATGAGACCCGGTTTACAGCTTAAAATTAACCAACAGCTGACGATGACACCGCAGCTACAACAGGCCATTCGCCTGCTGCAACTGTCGACGCTCGAACTCCGCCAAGAAGTAATAGAGCAGCTCTACAGCAATCCGTTACTGGAGTTGGAAGACGAAGACAACCGCGAACTCAATGCGGCCGAACAACAGACCTCGGCAAACGAACAATCCAGCGCGCCAGACGGCCTCGAAACCGCCGAGGTGAATCAAGAGCAGGCTCTCAATGAGGACGTTTTAAACGACTCTAACAACCTGCTGGCGTCGACCACCGAAGATACGCCGGACCACCAATGGGACGAAGATCTAGCCACCGACCTGCCGGTCGACGCCAATTGGGATGATGTATACAGCTCGTCATCGGCGGGAAGCGGTGGCGGAGAAATTGATTTAGAGCAGGTCTATCAAGTCACCGAGTCCCTGCAAGACCATTTGCATTGGCAGTTGAATTTAACGCCGTTCTCGGACCGCGACCGACAGGTTGCAACCGTTTTGATCGACTCTATCGATGCCAATGGATTGCTCTGCGAAGACGTCTTTTCGATCGCCGACCACCTGCGATATGAAGCGGGCGAGGAGGTACTTCAGCAGGACGAAATCATCGCCGTACTGCATCGACTTCAACAGTTCGATCCAGCCGGTGTATTCGCTCGGGACATCCGCGAGTGTCTGTTAATTCAAATCAATCAACTATCGCCGGAAATTCCGTTCGTCGAACAGGCTCGGCGCTTAATAAACGATTTTTTGCAAGACATTGCCTCCATCGATCAACTCAGATTGTGCAAAAAGACCGGCTACAGCCGCGACGAATTACAGGGCGCGATGCTGCTAATACGCAACTTGAACCCGCGTCCCGGCGAGGCGCTTTCAAACCAAAACATCGATTACATCGTGCCAGATGTGTTCGTCGAAAAGCTCGATGGACGCTGGCGGGTGCGCCTCAATGACGCCAATATGCCACGCCTGCGAATCAATGACTCATACAGTCACCTGATCAAGCGCTCGGATACCAGCGACGACAACCAGTATCTAAAAGACAATTTAGCCGAGGCGCGCTGGTTCCTGCGCAGCCTCGAAAGCCGCAATGAAACCTTGATGCGCGTCACCATGACCATCGTCGAGTTGCAACAGAGCTTTTTAGATCAAGGCCCGGTGGCGATGAAACCGATGGTGCTTGCCGACATTGCCAGCCGTCTCGAATTGCACGAATCGACCATTTCTAGAGTCACCACAACCAAATATCTGGCAACACCGCAGGGCGTTTTTGAACTCAAGTATTTTTTTTCCAGCCACGTCGGCACCGCCGGCGGCGGAGAGTGTTCATCGACCGCTGTTTGCGCTATCCTGAAAGCCATGATTGGCGCAGAACCACCCTCCAAACCCCTCAGCGACAGTAAGCTGACCGCCCTGCTCGAAGAACAGGGAATTCGGGTTGCC
>CALGJN010000364.1:0-5405 GCA_937920185.1 uncultured Cellvibrionales bacterium
AATCGGCACTATTCTAGCCGAAAAAGTCGTTCTCGGGCAGATTCAATTAACGAAATTGGCTATAATCCAGAGAAGCGTTGGGCCACGCCCTTGGTGGCGCTCTCAACGCTGGCATAGAGGAATGCAAACTGACCATGAGTGGGCTGCCAAAAACCGTTCGAAGACAGCGCAACCGTCTACTTTTAGCGGGACTTGGCGCGCTATTGCTGGTCTACCTGACCAGCAGCCACCAAATCAGTGACCTAGAGCGCGTGCGCGAGCGCGGCAGTTTAGTGATGCTGACCATAGAGAGCCCGACCACGTACTTCCACGATGGTCGCGGTGAAAATGGTTTTGATTTCCTACTCGCCAAGGCGTTTGCCGACAGTCTCGGCGTCGAACTCGAAGTGGTGCCTAAAACAACCTTGCGCGGCCTATTTCTATCGATTGGCGGTGCACGCGGTGATTTTGGCGCAGCAAACCTCGCCCAAACTGAATCGCGGCAGCGCTCGCTAGCCTTTTCCATCCCTTACTACCAAATGACTCAGCAATTGATCTACCGGATCGGCACACAGCGCCCGCGCGATCTCAATCAACTCAGCGGAACCCTGGCAGTCATCAGCGACTCGGCGCATAGCGAGCTATTGCAGAACCTGCAACGCGGCAACCCGAAACTGACCTGGTCCGAAACTGATCAGGCGACTATGGGCGATCTAATCAGGCGAGTGCACCACGGCGAGGTTGATTATGCGGTGGTCGATTCGCTGGCCTACACGGTCAGTCGCCACATCTACCAAAAAGCCGCCCTCGGCATGATTATCTCTGAACCGCAACCGATCGCCTGGGCTTTTGCCAACCATGGGGACGGCAGTTTGCTAACCGCGGCCAACCAATTTCTCGAGCACTTCATTTCCAGTGGTCAGCTCAACCAGCTAAAACTGCGGTTGTTCTCGCAGTCGAGCCATTTTTCGGTGGCAAATTCAAAACTTTTGGAGCTCATGGTGAAGCGACGCCTGCCGGCCTATCGCCAAATGTTCGAGCGCGCCGCTGCCGCCACAGAGTTCGACTGGCAGCTGCTCGCCGCGGTCGGCTACCAAGAGTCGCACTGGAACCCGCTCGCAAAATCGCCCACCGGCGTGCGTGGTCTGATGATGCTGACCCGCACCACGGCGCGAGAAATGCGCGTCGACAACCGTCTCGACCCGCAACAGAGCATTACCGGCGGCAGTCGCTACTTGGCAAAATTAAAATCCCGCCTCCCCGACAGGATTGTCGAGCCAGACCGCACCTGGTTGACGCTTGCCGCCTACAACGTCGGCTACGGCCATATGGAGGACGCGCGAATTCTCGCCCAACGCAGTCAACAAAACCCAGATAGCTGGGCGGACGTGCGCGAGCAACTGCCAAAACTTGCCGATAAAAGCGTCTACCGCACGCTCAAATACGGCTATGCTCGCGGCGATGAGGCGGTGCGCTACGTCGACAATATCCGCTACTACCAGAGCTATTTAAATTTACACTCGCTGTCGACACTGCGGCGAGCGCCGGCAGATCGAAAAAATTCGTCGCTGCGAAAGCGTCAGGTTCCGGCGCCGGCGTCGCTCTAAGGCTTACCGCCAGTGGCGCGCCTAGCGCGAAAAAACGTGCGCATTAAATCTGCGCAATCGTGCTCTAAAACACCACCGCGCCAATCGATACGATGGTTGTAATGGTCCATATCCAACAACTGAAGCTGGCTCTGTAACGCCCCTGCTCGAGGTTCCAAAGCGCCAAAAACCACCCGCCGCAGCCGCGCGTGGAGCATCGCACCAACGCACATAACACAAGGCTCTATGGTCACGTACAGATCGCACCCTGGCAGGCGATAGTTGGCCTCGGCAAGCGCGCCGCGACGCAACGCTACCATCTCTGCATGGGCGCTTGGATCACAACTGCCGATCGGCTGATTGTGTCCCTCGGCAATGATCTGGCCGTCCTTTACCAGCACCGCCCCCACCGGCACCTCGCCCACCGCGGCGGCGCGCTCGGCCATCGCCAGCGCGCGGCGCATAAACACTTGATCGCTATCGATGGCCATGGCGTTGTCTCCCAGTGTGTAAATTAATCTATACTGCCCGCTTCGATATTATGGCAGTTAGCGATGCGCGATCAAACGCAAATACTTAGTATTCCGAGCAATTGGAAGACCGAGTTGAGCCAATCACTGAAATCGGTAGACGAGTTACTCGAAAGTCTGCAACTGGACGCATCGCTGCTTAGCGGCGCGCAACGAGCGGCCATGGAATTCCCGCTGCAGGTGCCAAGGCCTTATTTGGAGCGGATTCGCCACGGCGACCCGCAAGATCCACTACTCACTCAAGTACTGCCGGTCCAGCAGGAACTCGACACCGTTGGGGGCTTCGATGACGACCCCCTCGACGAAGCTGCGCACAACCCGCACCCCGGCATTGTCCATAAATATCGCAATCGGCTGTTACTCATCGTCAGTCCAGCCTGCGCGATCAATTGCCGATATTGCTTTAGGCGTCATTTCCCGTACCAGCAACAGCGCCAAAATCGTCAGCAGTGGCAGTCTGCTCTAAACTATATCCGGCAGCACCGAGAACTTAATGAGATCATCTATAGCGGCGGTGATCCGCTGGCCGCCAATGATAAATTCCTCGGCTGGCTGACCGAGCAAATTAGCCAGATTTCGCACATCAAACGCCTGCGCGTCCACAGCCGGTTGCCGATCGTCATTCCCTCCCGTATCGATGACGAACTGCTGCAATGGATGACCGCTTCGCGCTTACAACCCACGTTGGTGGTGCATATCAACCACGCCAACGAAATTGATGATGCGGTCGAGGCCGGTCTGCATCGCCTGCAAGAAAATCGTATTCGAGTCTTCAATCAGTCGGTGTTACTCAAGGGGGTCAACGATTGTGCCGAAACTCTGGTGAGCCTTAGCGAGCGCCTCTATGACTGCCGCGTCAACCCCTACTACCTGCACCTTCTCGATCCGGTCAATGGCGCCGCGCACTTCGACGTTTGCGAATCCCGCGCAACGCAGATCTACGCCGAGATGCAAGCGGCTCTACCCGGTTTTTTGCTGCCGCGGCTGGTGCGCGAAGTGCCCGGCAAAGCGGCCAAGACGATCGTCGCGACGACCCTTTAGCAACCGCTCAAGGCTGATTGACTGGAGGACGTGCGGCGAGCCCTTGAAGGGCCCATAGAAGCGCTATTGCGCTGAGATTAAAGACTGCATGAAGGCTTAAAATTTGCATCACTAAGAGGTCAAAATGCGACTGCGGCAGAATAACCAATAACAACAATAACGCGCTAGATCGAACAATCTCCAACCCTATAGCAAGGCTTCGGCCCTGCAAAATTCCAGCCGTAATCGCCGCAGACAGTAGCACCAAAATGCTCAACGCGGCGCGCTCATCCAGCGCCATTTGATGGATATCCAACAGCACCCACAGGGTCGTCAGCGCGAGCATAAAGAACTGCACCACGGCAAACGCTCGATACGAGCGCGGCGCGTGCGTTGCATACTTTTCATGGCCAGCGTCTGCGGCTTTCCGGGCATTAGCGCCTGCGGCTTTCCGAGCATTAGCGCCTGCGGCTTTCCGAGCATTAGAGCGGGCTGCCACAGCGACTGGGCGCCAGCCTGTTCTGGATGTCCACACCCGCCACTTATCGGCGATTTTTGGGGTTTGCCAAGTATCTCTCAGCATTTGCGCGTAGACCTCGAGATTGGCCCATAGCGGATTCCAACTGCGCAGAGGCGAACGGGTGCCATACACCGGCGGCAGGTCGGCCCGCTCGGCCCGATAAGTGCCGAAAATACGATCCCATACAATGAATACGCCGCCGTAGTTGGCATCGATATATTCGGCGTTGCGCGCATGGTGAACGCGATGATTGGACGGCGTAACTAAGATCCTGTCAAGCACGCCCAGGCTACCGATGTGCTCGGTATGCACCCAAAATTGATAAAGCAGGTTGACCGCGGCTACGGCGATGAAAACATCTGCAGGTATACCGATAGCAAACATCGGAATGTAAAACACCCACGAAAATAAAAAGGATGAACTCGTCTGTCGCAACGCGGTACCAAGATTGTAATCCTCGCTCTGGTGATGAACCACGTGGCTAGCCCACAGCAAGGTGCGCTCGTGGCATAACCGATGCTTCCAATAGTAGCTAAAATCGTAGAGCAAAAAAGCCAGCAGCCATGTACTCCAGACCTCGGATGACAGCGCAGTAACGCCGAGTAACTCGCCCGCAGCCGCGTATACCAGCCCACTGATACCGAGCTTGAACGCCGGCGGAAAGCGGCTGATCAATCCCAGCGTCAAGCTGCAAAAGGTGTCGTTTAAACGGTATGTATTGCGCCCTCGGGCCATTCCATAGACCCATTCGACTGCTATCAGCAGCACAAATAAAGGCACCGAGTAGAGAATTAGTTGCGAGGTTTGCACGCCGACCTAGACCGCGCGCTGAGACGGCAGCGGGTATTCTAAACTCCGCGAACAGCGATCGCAATGGCGGTTAATCGACGTCAAAACTGTTCTGCAATTCGACCAATGGCCGTACATTGATGGTCCACAGTCCGGTAAAAGGATGGTCGAGATCGGCGATCACCAAATACAGCAAATGCACGCAAGCGGTGATCGAACCCACCATAAAACACTGCACCCAGAGTACCGGCGTGGTGTTGATCATAAAGGCAATCACCAGCACCGCCGACATAAACAACAGCAGATGCTTCAGTTGCGGTGGCAAGCTGTGGTTGGCGATACTGATGCGCTGAGTGCGCAAAGTGGTGATACTGGACAGTTCATTGATCAAGAAATGCAGCGCCGATCGATCACTCTCATTGTTGATCTCGAGTTCGTTGACCGCGTACATGATGTCGTACAGCTCTTTTGAAGTGTCGGAGTTGAGCGCCGCTCGATCATCGTTCATATCGTGCCACTCTACCGTGGCAACCGAATGCACGTATTCTTGCAACTCGCGATTAACGGTTTTTTTCCTATCCTCCTGACCGTCCATATAGATCAGAAAATCGCGCACGTCGCCGATCGCATTAAGTTCAGATTCAACCACTTCGGATAAATTATTGAACCGATTGAGAACCTCTACCAATAGAAAACCCGAGACGATCGCATAGATCATGCCAAATACCGAGTAAAACTCTTCCCAAGGCGCCTTGCTTCCAGACACGTTTTCGGTAATACCGACGTTGCTGATTAATACGGTCGCCGCGACAGCCGCCGTGGTCGAACCAAAAAGCGGCAGCAGTGTACTTAAAATGTTGGGCCCCGACGCAGGCATCAAAACCACCCCTATATTATTTTTATTATCTGTTTGAGTGTCTATTTGATCGTCTATTTGACCGTCTATTTGACTGTCTGTTTGACTGTCTGTTTGACTGTCTG
>CALGJN010000365.1:0-5403 GCA_937920185.1 uncultured Cellvibrionales bacterium
TGGCAAAAGAAAAAACAATCAAAGTGACTCTCACCAAGAGCACCATTGGGCGATTAAAAAATCATAAGGCGTGTGTCACAGGCCTAGGTTTACGTCGCATTGGGCACAGCGTCCAGGTCGAGGATACCCCGTCGGTGCGCGGCATGATCAATAAAGTCAACTATATGTTGCAGGTAGAGGAAGCGTAGCATGCGTATGAATACTTTGAGCCCGGCACCGGGTCGTGTAAAAGTCGGCAAGCGCGTCGGTCGTGGTATGGGCAGTGGAATGGGTAAGACCTGCGGTCGGGGCCATAAGGGTCAGAAGTCTCGGAACGGTGGGTCGGTGCGGCCTGGTTTTGAAGGCGGGCAGATGCCATTGCAAAAGCGCTTGCCAAAGTACGGGTTTACCTCGCGCTTGGCTGCGGTTACCGCGGAAATTCGCTTGTCTGAGCTCAACCTGATTGCCGGTGATGTGGTCGATATCGACTCACTGCGCGCTGCAGGGTTGATCAACAACAGCATTCGGCGCGCTAAGGTGTTTGCCTCTGGAGAGGTCAACAAAGCGCTGACACTGCGCGGTGTTGGAGCAACTAAAGGCGCGCTGGCGGCGATTCAAGCGGCTGGCGGAAGCTTAGCAGACGTATAAATAGCAGACGCGTAAAAAGAGAAGAACTATGGCCATGGCAGGTGCAGCAGCGTTGGGTAATCAGAAGGGCTTGAGTGAGCTTTGGGCTCGTTTACGCTTCCTTTTTATGGCGATTATCATCTATCGCATTGGTACTCATATACCGGTGCCTGGATTTGATCCCGATCGCCTAGCGGAGCTGTTCAACCAAAATCAGGGGACTTTCCTCGGCCTGTTTAATATGTTTTCTGGCGGTGCCTTGGAGCGCATGAGCATTTTGGCGCTCGGCGTGATGCCCTATATTTCTGCCTCGATCATCATGCAGCTATTAGCAGCCACCGTTCCGGCGCTTGAACAGCTCAAGAAAGAGGGCGACGCGGGTCGCCGCAAGATCAATCAGTACACTCGCTACGGCACGGTCATGTTGGCGCTAGTTCAAGGCACGGCGATGTCGGTTGGCTTTGCTTCACAGGGTCTCGCTTACGAGATCAACACGCTGTTTTATATGGTGGCCATTTCGTCACTGGTTGCTGGTGCAGTATTTTTGATGTGGTTGGGCGAACAGATTACCGAGCGCGGTATTGGCAACGGTATTTCGATGTTGATTTTTGCCGGCATTGTCGCTGGTATCCCCGGCGCCATCGGCCAGGCGTTAGAGTCGGCGCGCCAGGGCGATATTAATCCTATTATGTTGGTGTTCGTGTTGATCATCGCCATTGCAGTGGTCTACTTTGTGGTCTTTATCGAGCGCGGGCAGCGTCGTTTAACGGTTAATTATGCCCAGCGTCAAGGCCGGCAAGCGTACAACGCTCAGGCGTCGCACTTGCCCCTCAAAGTTAATATGGCGGGCGTTATCCCAGCTATTTTCGCCAGCAGTATGCTGCTCTTTCCAACCTCGATAAGCCAGTGGTTTGGACAGGGCGCGAATGCACCGGCGTGGCTTCAAGATCTGGCCATATTGATCGGCCCAGGGCAGCCACTGTATATCTTATTGTTTTCGTCGTTGATTATCTTTTTCAGCTTCTTTTACACCGCGTTGATGTACAATCCGCGCGAAGTCGCCGACAACCTAAAACGCGGAGGGGCCTATCTGCCGGGAATCCGTCCCGGAGAGCACACCGCCAAATACATCGACAGCGTGACGACTCGACTGACGCTGATCGGTGGTATCTACATCACATTGATTTGTCTGATGCCACAATTTTTAAACGTGTATTTCAACGTGCCTTTTTATCTGGGCGGTACTTCATTGTTGATTGCGGTTGTTGTGACCATGGATTTTATGGCGCAGGTGCAGTCGCACTTGATGTCACAACAATATGATTCGCTTATGAAAAAGGCCAACCTCAAAAACGTTGGCCGCAAATAGGGAGAGGATGCTATGAAAGTTCGCGCATCGGTTAAAAAGATTTGTCGTAATTGTAAAGTCGTCCGTCGCAAGGGTGTGGTTAGGGTTATATGCAGCGTTGAGCCGCGACATAAGCAGCGACAGGGTTAGAACGGTTGATTTTTACAATGTCTATCGGTATCCTTCCCCGCCGTTTTGCAGACTACCTGCAAGCGGCTAGAGGTTGCCTAAAAACTTACAGTATAGTGGAGTAATGTGAATGGCCCGTATTGCCGGTGTCAACATCCCCGATAACAAGCATGCCGTGATCTCACTGACCTACGTGTTCGGTGTCGGTCGGCCAACCGCAAGGCGCATTTGCGCAGAGGTCGGTATTGGTGAAATGACAAAAATTTCCGAGTTGGACGACAGCGAACTCGACAAGCTCCGCGCCGCCGTTGGCGAGCGAGAGGTCGAGGGTGACCTGCGTCGCGAAGTGAGCATGAACATCAAGCGGTTGATGGATCTCGGTTGTTACCGAGGTCTGCGACATCGCCGTAACCTGCCAGTGCGTGGGCAGCGTACCAAGACCAATGCACGCACCCGCAAGGGACCTCGCCGTCCCATTAAAAGATAATTCTTAGGATCATTTTGTAATGGCAAAAGTAGCAACCAAAGCGACCCGTAAGAAGGTCAAAAAGACCGTAGTGGACGGGGTAGCGCATATTTACGCTTCGTTCAACAATACTATAGTGACCATCACTGATCGCCAAGGCAACGCTCTATCGTGGGCTACGGCCGGCGGATCGGGTTTTCGCGGGTCGCGCAAAAGTACCCCATTTGCAGCCCAGGTGGCTGCAGAGCGCGCCGGTGAGGCGGCCAAAGACTATGGACTGAAGAATCTCGATGTCCAAGTCAAAGGGCCTGGCCCGGGTCGCGAATCGGCGGTGCGCGCACTCAACAATGCCGGTTACAAGATCACCAACATTACGGATGTTACGCCGGTGCCACACAACGGCTGTCGCCCACCGAAAAAACGCCGCGTTTAAGCGAGCGGTCGAGAGAGAAATAATATGGCTAGATACCTAGGACCCACCTGTAAATTATCCCGCCGGGAGGGCACTGATCTGTTCCTCAAGAGCGGCGTTCGCCCACTTGAGTCAAAGTGCCGTGCCGAGAGCGCGCCGGGGCAACATGGCCAGCGACGTGGGCGCCTGTCGGACTACGGCGTGCAGTTGCGTGAGAAGCAAAAGGTTCGTCGCATCTATGGGGTGCTCGAGAAGCAGTTCCGTAACTATTACAAAGCCGCGGCCAGTATCAAGGGCAATACCGGTGAAAACCTGCTGACCTTATTGGAACAACGCCTCGACAATGTGGTCTACCGTATGGGCTTTGGCGCCACTCGGGCCGAGTCCCGCCAGCTGGTTGCGCACAACGCGATCACCGTGAACGGTCAAAAGGTTAACATTCCATCGTACAAAGTGCAGGAAGGCGACCTGGTCGGTTTGCGCGAGAAATCTAAAAAGCAGTTGCGTGTGCAGACCGCTCTGCAATTGGCAGCTCAGCGCGGTGTCGGCGAGTGGTTAAATGTCGACAACAGCAAGATGGAAGGGACCTTCATACGCAATCCAGATCGCGCGGACCTGCCGGCCGAGATAAACGAGAACCTGATTGTTGAACTTTACTCTAAGTAATTAACGCTTAGCCTTAACAGGTAATACTATGCAAAACTCTGCAACTGAATTCTTGACGCCCCGCAATATCGACGTTACGTCGCACAGTTCGACGCACGCTAAGATCGTCCTCGAGCCGTTGGAAAGAGGCTTTGGTCACACCCTGGGCAACGCGCTGCGGCGTATTTTGTTGTCTTCTATGTCGGGGTGCGCGATCGTAGAAGCCGATATCGAAGGCGTCGAACACGAGTACAGCACCATCGAGGGCGTGCAAGAAGACGTGATGGAAATTATCCTCAACCTCAAGGGTGTTGCAGTGGTAATGGAAGGGCGTGATGAGACCACCCTAGTTCTCGACGTGACCGGCCCAGGCCAGGTATTAGCCGGCGATATTCAGGTTGATAATCACGTTGAGATCATCAATCCGGAGCACGTGATCGCCAATATTTCAGGCAAGGCACGGCTGCATATTGAACTTAGAATTGAACGTGGACGCGGCTATCAGCCAGCTGATGCACGAGTGGTTGACGAGGAAACGCGCACCATCGGCCGCCTCAAGATAGACGCGACCTTTAGTCCGGTATACAGCGTCGCCTATAGCGTTGAGAACGCGCGGGTTGAGAACCGTACCGACCTCGACAAGTTAGTGCTCGAGTTGGAGACCAACGGCACCATCGATCCCGAAGAGGCGATTCGCCGTGCCGCGACTATATTGCAGCAGCAGATGGCGGTGTTTGTCGATCTAGAGGGTGAGACCGCTGCGGAGCCTGAAGAGGAAGAGGTTGAGATCGATCCCACGCTGTTGCGTCCGGTCGATGACCTAGAGCTCACGGTGCGCTCGGCAAACTGCCTCAAGGCCGAGAGTATCTACTATATTGGCGATTTGATACAACGCACTGAGGTGGAGCTGCTTAAGACGCCCAATCTTGGCAAGAAGTCGCTCACCGAAATCAAGGATGTGCTCGCTTCGCGCGGACTATCCCTCGGTATGCGTCTCGAAAATTGGCCCCCCGCGAGCCTTAAGAGCGACCGCGAACTAGTATAGATTTAGAATTGGGCCCGGCGGGCTCAACACGCCTATTAATAAAGGAAATAAACCATGCGTCATCGCTATAGTGGCCGCAAACTAAATATGACCAGCTCGCACAAGCGGGCTATGTTTCGCAATATGACGGCGTCGCTGGTGGAGCATGAGCTGATCAAGACGACACTACCCAAGGCCAAGGAATTACGTGGCTTTGCTGAACCGTTCATCACGCTCGCCAAGCAAGACAGCGTCGCCAATCGCCGTTTGGCGTTCGATCGCCTGCGCAATAAGGCGACGGTGGGTAAGTTATTTACTGATCTTGGCCCGCGCTATCTCGAGCGCCCGGGCGGTTACCTGCGCATCTTGAAGTGTGGACGTCGCAGTGGCGACAATGCACCTATGGCCTACGTCGAGTTGGTCGATAGACCCATCGCTGAGGTTGTCGAAGAGGTTGTCGAAGACTAGACTCAATACCCGCGTGCTATTGCGCGCGGTGGCATAACCGACAACGGCTGCCTTGGCGTTCGATACCTAGGCAGTGCTGTGTTGGGTTGGAGCGTTGGGCTGGAATGTTGGAGTCCCTCACAGCTTAAAGGGTGCAGCGTATTAAAGATCAGCTGCCGTTCGGCGAGGGTGCATCGTACAGGGCCCTAGGTTAAAAAAGTTCACTGCCCGTAAGCGCCATTTGTAATGCCCCTACTTGTAAAATTCCCCTACTTTTAACTCCCCTACTTTTAACTCCCCTACTTGTAACGCCCCTACTTGTAATA
>CALGJN010000366.1:0-12430 GCA_937920185.1 uncultured Cellvibrionales bacterium
TTTAAACGCCTCAATCAACCGCTGCGCGCCGACCGTGGCCGGCGTTTCGCCAGTTCGTACCGACTGTTCTAAATCTGCAACCAACGCCCGCACGGCGGGGTGTGCGGTCAGGTCGGCGATCAACAAGGCGGTAGTCTCGGCCCACATCCAGGCGCGCGCCTGCTCGGCGCGATGGGTGTCAAACTCGCCTGACTCGATCAGGCCGCGACGCATTTCAAGTAACTGCTGCCAGACCGTTTCAATGCCCAAACCGTCCAGCGCCGAGCAGGTCGCCACCGAAGGCTGCCAGGCGCGGTAGCGCGGCTTGATAAACTGCTGCGCGGCGCGATAATCGGCCATGGTACGTTCGGCAGCATTGCGCTGCTCGCCATCCGCCTTGTTGACCAAAATGATGTCGGCAAGCTCCATAATACCGCGTTTGATGCCCTGCAACTCATCACCACCGGCCGGCAGCAGCAACAGTAAAAAGGCGTCGGTCATATCCGCCACCGCGGTCTCAGACTGCCCGACACCGACGGTCTCAACGATGATAACGTCAAAGCCAGCGGCTTCACACAGCAACATCGACTCGCGCGTGCGCCGCGTCACTCCGCCGAGAGTGCCCGCGGCCGGCGACGGCCGGACAAACGCCTGGTCGCGAAAGGCCAAGGTCTGCATGCGGGTTTTATCGCCAAGAATAGAACCACCAGTGACAGCCGACGTCGGATCCACTGCGAGCACCGCAACGCGATGTCCGAGGTCGATCAGGTGATTGCCAAGGGCCTCGATAAAGGTTGATTTACCAACCCCTGGCGCACCAGAAATACCGATGCGAACTGCCTCTCCGGTCGACGGCATCAGCGCCTCGAGTAGCGCCACGGCGTCTTCCCGATGGTCTGCCCGGGTCGATTCTATCAGCGTGATGCCCTTGGCCAGTGCGCGACGATCGCCGCGGCAAATCCGCTGTTCTAGAGATGCTGTTTCGGTCATTAGACTACCTCTGTGGTGGCTATCAGTTTAGCCAAACCAATCGCCTACCGGTAGCGCTCTAGGCAAATTCGATGATAATTTCATCGACCGCCAAACTCGCGCCGACCTCGGCGTTGACCGATGCCACTACTCCATCTTGCAGCGCGCGCAGACTGTTTTCCATCTTCATCGCTTCGACCACTGCCAATTCCTGCCCCTCCTTGACCTCGTCGCCATCGGCAACCGCCAGACTGACCAACAATCCAGGCATCGGTGAAAGTAGGTACTTGGACATATCCGCTGGCTCTTTATAAAGCATGTGGGTGCTCAAGCTGGCCGCACGCGGCGATAGCACGCGAGCGTCGATTTCCGCACCGCGAGAGCGCAAACGGAAGTGATTGACGCAGCCGTCGATCTGCACCGCGAACGGCCGATTGTTGATGCGACCGACGAACAACGGCTCGCCAAGTTGCCAGTCGGTATCGATGTGATAGTCGACACCATCAATACCGATGGTGTAACCCTGATCGAGCAGTTCGGCATGCACCGCGGCGTGTCGATCGCCAATCACCACCACCCAGTCCTCGCGCGCAGGATATTCGTGCCCAGCCATTTGGTCCGACACCAACGCATCGCGCTCGACGCGCAATTGATGCGCTGCGGCGGCCACAGCGATCACCGTCGCTGGATCCTCCTGAGCCACCAAGTCGGCGCTAAAGCCATCGGGGTATTCCTCGGCGATAAAATTGGTCGTCAAGCGGCCGGCGATAAATCGCGGGTGCACCATCAGCGCATTCAAAAAACTGATGTTGTGGTTGACGCCACGAATGTAATAACGATCGAGCGCACCGACCATGCGCTCGATAGCCTGCTCGCGATCGACGCCGTAGGTCACCAACTTGGCGATCATCGGATCGTAAAAAATCGACACTTCGCCCCCCTCGTAAACTCCACTATCGACCCGCACACCCTCGCCCTCGGGTTCGCGATAACCGACCAAACGGCCGGTCGAAGGCATAAAATTGCGCAGTGGATCCTCGGCGTAAATGCGCGACTCCATCGCCCAACCATCGAGCACTACATCGCTCTGAGCCAACGGCAGCGGCTCGCCAGCAGCGGCGATAATCATCAATTCCACCAGATCCCGACCGGTGACCAGTTCGGTCACCGGATGCTCTACCTGAAGTCGGGTGTTCATCTCTAAGAAATAGAAATTGCGCTCAGCATCGGCGATAAACTCCACCGTACCGGCTGATTGATAATCGACCGCGCGCGCTAGTGCACAACTCTGCTCGCCCATGGCGCGGCGGGTCACCTCGTCGAGAAATGGCGATGGCGCCTCCTCAATGACCTTTTGATGGCGACGTTGAATCGAGCACTCACGCTCGCCGAGATAGATGACGTTGCCGTGCGCGTCGGCCATCACCTGAATTTCGATATGTCTCGGTTCCTGAATAAATTTTTCGATAAAGATACGGTCGTCGCCAAAGCTGGTGCGCGCCTCGCTGCTAGCGCGCTCAAAACCATCGCGACAATCCTGCTCGTCCCAAGCCACGCGCATGCCCTTGCCACCGCCACCGGCAGACGCCTTGATCATCACCGGATAGCCAATATCGGCGCTGACAGCAACCGCATGATCGGCGTCGACCACCACATCGGTGTAACCTGGAACGGTGCTAACACCGGCTTTTTCGGCGATCAATTTAGAGGTGATTTTATCACCCATGGACTGGATGGCGTGCTTACCGGGGCCAATAAAGGCAATGCCAGCGAGGTCGAGCGCGTCGCGAAAATCGGCGTTTTCAGATAAAAAACCATACCCGGGGTGCACCGCATCGGCGCCGGTTTGTCGACAGGCGCTGAGAATATTTTCGATGACCAAATAGCTCTGCGCCGAGGCTGCCGGCCCGATGTGCACCGCTTCGTCAGCCATGCGCACATGCAGCGCGTCGCTGTCGGCATCGGAATATACCGCCACGGTGGCAATGCCGAGACGCTTTGCAGTGGAAAAAACGCGGCAAGCTATTTCACCGCGGTTGGCGACCAGAATTTTTTTAAACATAATTTATCGTTCTCAATCGTTATCAGTTAGTACACACTGTCTCTGCAAGCCCATATATTATTGTGCATGTATCAAAAAATCCTTGATAGGCCGCCTACAATGGGATGTTGCCGTGTTTTCGCCAGGGGTTTTCCAGCACCTTATTGCGCAGCATCGCCAGCGATCGCGCCAACCGCCCGCGGGTGCTATGGGGCATAATGACATCGTCGACGTAGCCGCGCTTGCTGGCGATGAACGGATTGGCAAACTTTACCCGGTACTCTTCGGTGCGCGCATCGATCTTGGCCTGATCGCCGATGTCCTTGCGGAAGATAATCTCCACCGCACCCTTGGCACCCATCACCGCAATCTCGGCGGTCGGCCAGGCGAGGTTGACATCGCCGCGCAAGTGCTTGGACGACATCACATCGTAGGCCCCACCGTAAGCCTTGCGGGTAATCAGCGTCACCTTGGGTACGGTGCACTCGGCGTAGGCATACAGCAGTTTGGCGCCATGCTTGATAATGCCGCCATACTCCTGAGACGTTCCGGGCATAAAGCCGGGAACATCGACCAGCGTAAACAGGGGAATGTTAAAGGCATCACAAAACCGAATAAAGCGCGCCGCCTTGCGCGACGCATCGATGTCGAGACAACCCGCCAGTACCATCGGTTGATTGGCGACCACACCGACGGTCGAGCCCTCGATGCGCATAAAACCAATGATGATATTTTTCGCATAGCTGACCTGTAGTTCGAAGAACTCGCCCTCATCGGCAATCTTGGTGATCACCTCGTGCATATCATAGGGCTTGTTGGGATCCGCAGGAATGACTGTGTCGAGCGACATATCGACGCGGTCAGCGGGGTCTTCAGTCGGCCATTGCGGGGGCTTCTCACGGTTATTGGCTGGCAAAAAGTTGAAAAAATGGCGTAGCTTAGCCAGTGCATCGACGTCGTTTTCAAACGCTAAATCGGCCACGCCCGAGACGCTCGAATGAGTCAGTGCACCGCCCAGTTGCTCGGCGCTGACCTCTTCATGGGTGACCGTCTTGACCACGTCGGGGCCAGTGACAAACATGTATGAGCTGTCCTGAACCATAAAGATAAAATCGGTGATCGCCGGAGAGTAAACCGCACCGCCAGCACACGGGCCCATGACCATGGAGATTTGCGGCACCACCCCAGAGGCAATCACGTTGCGCTGAAAGACCTCGGCATAGCCGCCGAGCGACGCTACGCCCTCTTGGATCCTCGCGCCACCAGAATCGTTGAGCCCAATCACTGGCGCGCCGACCTTCATCGCCTGATCCATCAACTTGCAGATTTTTTCCGCGTGGGCCTCGGAGAGCGCACCCCCAAACACGGTGAAGTCCTGACTAAACACGAATACCAATCGGCCATTGATGGTACCGTAGCCAATCACCACACCGTCACCGGGAATCTGCTGCTGCTGCATACCAAAATCGGTACAGCGGTGCTCGACAAACATATCCCACTCTTCAAAACTGTTGTCGTCGAGCAACAAGTCAAGGCGTTCGCGGGCGGTTAATTTACCTTTGGCATGCTGCGCGTCAATGCGCTTTTGACCACCGCCAAGTCGGGCTGACTGACGCTTTTCTTCAAGTTGTTTTATGATGTCCTGCATCGTTATCTCCGTTTTCGACCGCGCCAAAAAACGTCCTCGGCATCGGCTGTGTAATGTTTTTCACCGGCCGCTCATCGCTGGCGTCCGGCGCTTAATTGACCAGCGCTAAAACCTGCCTGGCGGCCTCGGGAATATTGGTTCCCGGGCCAAAGATAGCGGCCACGCCGACGGCTTCCAGTTCGGCATAATCTTGGGGCGGTATCACACCCCCACAAATAACCCGCACATCGTCGGCCCCCTGAGACTTCAAGGAATCGATTAACTGCGGCACCAAGGTCTTGTGACCGGCCGCCTGAGACGAAATGCCAACAATGTGCACGTCGTTTTCAATCGCCTGCCTGGCCGCCTCGGCGGGGGTTTGAAACATCGGCCCTACGTCGACGTCAAAACCCATATCGGCAAATGCGGTAGCGATTACTTTGGCGCCGCGGTCATGGCCGTCTTGACCCATCTTGACGACTAGCATCCGTGGTCGACGACCGTGTTTTTCGGCAAAGGCTTCAACCTGCTGTTGAATATCCATAAACTCTTGATCTCCCTGATAAGACGCTGCATAGACGCCGCTGATAGAGCGCTGCTCGGCGCGGTGACGTCCCCACTCGCGCTCCAGTGCATCGGACATCTCACCGACCGTGGCGCGCGCGCGCGCAGCATCCACCGCCAATGCCAATAGATTGCCATCGCCACTGCGCGCTGCCTGACTGAGAACCTCGAGGGTGGCCTGACAAACGGCTTCGTCGCGACTGTCGCGCACCTGTTGCAACCGCGCAACTTGCGAATCGCGCACCGCGCTGTTGTCTATCGACAGCACATCGATCTCGGCCTCGGTCTCGGCCTGATACTTATTTACCCCGACGATCACTTCTTCGCCGCGGTCGATACGCGCCTGACGGGTGGCGGCGGCCTCTTCGATGCGCAATTTCGGCATACCCGATTCAACCGCCCGCGTCATGCCGCCGAGTTCTTCGACCTCGTCGATCAACACCTGTGCCGCAGACACTAATTCATTGGTCAAGGATTCCACATAGTAGGAACCGGCGAGTGGATCGACCACTTGGGTGATGCCAGTTTCCTCCTGAATCACCAACTGGGTATTGCGCGCGATGCGCGCCGAAAATTCGGTCGGCAGACCGAGCGCCTCGTCAAACGAATTGGTGTGCAGCGACTGGGTACCACCGAGTACCGCCGACATTGCTTCGATGGTGGTGCGCATAACATTGTTGTAGGGGTCCTTACTGGTCAAACTGACGCCGGAGGTCTGGCAGTGAGTACGCAGCATCAACGAGCGCTGATCTTTGGGCGCAAAGTGCTTTTGCATCTGGGTTGCCCAAAGAATCCGCGCGGCGCGCAGTTTGGCAATTTCCATAAAGAAATTCATACCAATGGCAAAGAAAAACGACAACCGCGGCGCAAACTTATCGACTTCGAGACCGCGATCGATGGCCGTGCGCACGTACTCGATACCGTCGGCGATGGTATACGCCAACTCTTGCACATTGGTCGCGCCGGCCTCTTGCATATGGTAGCCAGAGATCGAGATTGAATTGAACTTGGGCATGTACTCGGCGGTGTAGGCAATAATATCTGCGACGATGCGCATCGACGGCGCCGGCGGGTAGATATAGGTATTGCGAACCATAAACTCTTTCAATATGTCGTTCTGTAGCGTACCCGCCAACTGCTCAGGTGCCACACCCTGCTCCTCGGCGGCGACGATGTAGCTGGCCATTACCGGCAGTACCGCCCCGTTCATGGTCATCGACACCGAGACTTTGTCGAGGGGAATGCTGTCGAACAAAATCTTCATGTCCTCGACCGAGTCGATTGCCACACCGGCCTTGCCCACATCGCCCTCGACGCGGGGATGATCGGAGTCATATCCTCGATGGGTGGCCAGATCAAACGCCACCGACAAACCCTGCTGACCGGCCGCTAGATTGCGTTTATAAAAGGCATTCGACGCCTCGGCAGTAGAAAATCCGGCATACTGGCGCACCGTCCAAGGGCGCCCCGCGTACATACTCGCCTTGGGGCCGCGCATGTAGGGCGCAAAACCCGGCAGGCTGTCCATATGCTCAAGATCGGCGGTGTCCGCAGCGGTATAAAGGGGCTTGATGTGAATCCCCTCGGGGGTATGCCAAGCCATCTGCTCGGGCGTCAGACCGCGGGTTTCCTTGTTTAATAGGGCTTGCCAATCGTCGAGATCGGGCGATTTATCATCGGACATAGGATGTTTCCCTCGGGCCAAGACGCAAACGAGCGTGAATATATAGCCCGAACTGCGCGATTAAGCCCAACACTATGCCTTAGCCTCCGATAGATAAACAGGGCAATTTACAGCATAAAAACACAATTTTTATCAATTACATCGGCGAAAGTGCCGTCAGCATGGTTTAATAGCGATACAAACTCACAATTTATAACGATGAACCTCTAAGGCTTCCGACCCCGACCCCATGGCAACTGTCTGCAAACATCACGTGACCGCCTGCATGGCGAGCGCCGACCACCGACAGATATCCAAGCGGGCGCTGCTCGAACGCGCTGGAATCAACCCTCAATTGTTGCAGCGACGCGGTCAGCGTTTTCATACCGAGCAGGTGGCGCGACTGTTCAAGAGCGTACAAGACAGCCTCGATGACGAATTTATGGGGTTTACCGAATCGCCCTGCCGCGTTGGATTGTTTGCCACCATGGCCGAACTAGTGTGTCGTTGCGCCACGCTCGGTGAGTTGCTCGAGCGGGCGCTGAATTTTTACAATCTGGTCAACCGCGACATTGTTATGAGCCTGACAAGAAACCACCAGCGTGCCGCAATCAGTTTCACCATGCGCCGTCCGGAACTCGACAGCGAGCATTTTATGGCCGAGTGGTGGCTGGTGATCTGGCACCGCTTTCCCAGTTGGTATATCGGCGAACCGATCCGCCTGCAAGAGACCCATTTCACCTTCGCCGAACCCGCCCATCGAGACGAATTGGAGGTGATGTTTCCTACCCAACTGAGCTTTAATCGGCCCGCCAATCAATTGGTTTTCGACGCCCACTATCTGGATATGCCGCTGCGCCGCAATACCCTGCAATTGAACGAGTATCTGACCAACATGCCGGCCGATCTAATGACTATACCGGGTTCGGCAGATACCCTAGAATCCCAAATAGAGCGCCATATTAGTCAGCGCCAACCGGGGCGTCTGGCATTTTTGAGCCTCGAGGATATGGCCGCGCTGTTGGATATGAGCGTGCAGACCTTGCACCGACGCCTCGCCGCCAGCGACACCAGCTACCAAAAGATTAAGGATAATCTGCGCCGCGAAATGGCCATCCAGCAACTTATCGAGCAGCGCATGACCGTCGAACAGGTTGCCGAACGGGTCGGCTACAGTGAGTCGCGCTCGTTCTCGCGCGCCTTTAAACACTGGACCGGCGTGACGCCGCGCGAATACTGCAAGCAACGCAGCGCGCGCGGTTAACTACATTATTGCCCACCACAAGGACAGCTCATGCAGACACCCACCAAACTCACCCACTTCAGCCATGGTGCCGGCTGCGGCTGCAAAATAGCGCCCGACAATCTGAACCAACTACTGCGCTCGGAACTTTCGGCACCACCACTCGGTAAGCTATTGGTCGGCAACCGGCACAGCGACGATGCCGCCGTCTACGATCTCGGTGACGGGCGCGGGATTATCAGCACCACCGATTTTTTTACACCGATTGTCGACGATCCCTTTGACTTTGGCCGCATCGCCGCGGCCAATGCCCTTAGCGATATCTACGCGATGGGCGGTACGCCGTTGATGGCTATCGCGATCTTTGGGTGGCCGATCGATAAGCTGCCGCTGGAGATCGGCCGACAGGTGATCGAAGGGGGTCGCGAGACCTGCCATCGCGCCGGGATTCATCTCGCCGGCGGTCATTCTATCGATACTCAGGAGCCGATTTTTGGTCTTGCCGCCAGCGGCAGCGTAGCGCTCGAACACCTCAAGCAAAACAGCACGGCAGAGGTCGGCGACAGCCTTTATCTGACCAAGCCGATCGGCGTTGGCATTTTGACCACCGCAGAAAAACGCGGACTGTTAGCCGACCAACACCGCCACCTCGCCGTCGACAGCATGCTAAAGCTCAACGATATTGGCGTCCGCTTGGCCAGCATTTCTGGCGTCACCGCCATGACCGACGTGACCGGTTTTGGCGTGCTCGGTCATTTACTCGAGGTCTGTCGCGGCAGCGGTGTCGCCGCACGGCTAAATATGCGCGCCCTGCCCGTGCTCGATGACTGCGTGCACGAATACCGCGAACGCGGCGCGGTTCCGGGCGGTAGCGCACGCAACTGGCGGAGTTATGGCGCAGAGGTGACCGGTGCCAACGCCGCCGATCAACAACTGCTGTGCGACCCGCAAACCAGCGGCGGTCTGCTCATAGCGGTGCGCCCCGAGGCCCGCGACAGCGTCGTGGCGATGCTCGATAGCGCTGGATGCAGCGTTCAGCCGATTGGCGAGCTGCTAGCGCAGGACGCGGCCGGAGCGCGCATAGAGGTGGTTCATCAATAGGCCTCAGCCGCGCCCACCAACATGCTATGCTGGGCTGTTATTTTTGCCCTGCAGGCGCATCGATAAACGATGAAGACACTTCCGGAGATCGACGACTACCGCGCGCTGTTGCTCGCCGAGCAACCGCTGCTCGACGTGCGCGCGCCCATTGAATACGCCGGCGGTAGCCTGACCGGCGCTTGCAACCTGCCGTTGATGAACGATGCCGAGCGGCATCAGGTCGGTATTTGCTATCGCCAGCATGGCCAGCAGGCGGCCATCGATCTCGGTCATCGGTTGGTCTGCGGTGAACTTCGCGAGCAGCGGGTAGCGGCCTGGCGCGACTATATAACCGCCCACCCGCAGGCGGTCATATACTGCGCCCGCGGCGGTCTGCGTTCGCACATTAGCCAGCAGTGGCTAGCCGATAGCGGCCTACTGTGCGCGCGGGTCAGCGGGGGCTATAAGGCTCTGCGGAGCTACCTGATCGACTATCTCGGCAGTTTTAGCGCCAATGGCAGCGTGGTGGTGCTGTCGGGCATGACCGGAACCGGCAAGACCACCCTGCTCAAGCAACTCCAGCGCGCGATTGATTTAGAGGGCGCGGCCAACCACAAGGGCTCAAGCTTTGGCCGGCCCCTCGATGAACAACCCAGTCAGGCAGACTTCGAAAACCGCATTGCCTTAGATTTGCTCAAACTCGTCGACGGCGAAGAGTGCTCAGCGCCTGTGGTGATCGAGGACGAAAGCCGCATGATCGGCTCTCGGCAACTGCCGCCGCCACTGCTGGCGCGCATGGCGGCAAGCCCGATCGCGGTGATCGATATGGCGTTTGAAGAGCGCCTCGAAAACCTCTGGCAAGAGTATGTGGTCGATCGCCATCGCCAGACGCTGGCGGCGTTTGGTGAAGACGGTGAGAAGCACTTTGCCAGCCATTTAACCGATAGCCTGCTGCGCATAAAAAAACGCCTCGGCGGAGCCCGCACCCAGCAGTTACTGACGCAAATGGAACGCGCCATCGCCTGCCAACAACACGATCAATACGCCGCCCATCGCGATTGGTTGACGGTGCTAACGCGCGATTATTATGACCCCATGTACCGCTATCAATTAAACCAAAAAGCGCATTCGATCGCGTTTCGCGGCAGCGCCGACGAAGTCGCCGATTGGCTGGCATCAACCACTGGCCAACGCCATCCATTTTGACCTCAGCGATACCGCAAGACGCCGCTATTGATTGCCATCGACGGTTTGCAAATGCCCGATCAGCGCTATCGCAAGCGCGGCAAGTCAGCCGTCATCACCCCGGCCAAAGCCGCCACTGGGTCGATTGCTCAAAGCCATTGAGCGAACCCCTCAAGCGAACGAATAGTTCCAACCAAACGAGCGGTCTGGGGGTAAAATTAAAAATTAGCGCAGCGGACCCAGCCACTAAGCGGGTACTGCAAAAATAGATGCGTCAAAAGGCAGCGAGTAGCGGCTTATGCTTAAAAAAGACCTAAATAAAGAGCCTTGATAAAAGCTCCGCTTAGAAAAGAGCGCTTAGAACGGGGCTCGTAAACAGTGCCCATAAACAAAAAGCCCGTAAAAAAGAGGCCCGTAAAAAAGAAGCCCGTAAAAAAGGGCGCTAAGGTCTGTAGCGCGGCGATAAAGCCATTTGGTGCGGCACGCCGTGGATCGCGTTGAACGGTTGAACGGTTGAAATCGATTATTACCCGCTTCGAGACACGACCTAGCCGGGGGTTTTGACGTGCGCTTGAATGACCACGAAGGGCGCGATCACCAAGGCCCAAAACTGGGTGTTTTCGCGCTGCCACTCGATCGCCTGCGGATCATCGATGCGGTAGACCGAGCCGTCGGCCAGCCAAGTCGCGAGTAAGTCGCTGCGGTCGGCGCGCATAGCGCGGCCAATATCGATCAGATCGTGGTGCACGGCAACCCCCAGTATGTTGCCCGCT
This sequence comes from uncultured Cellvibrionales bacterium, assembly GCA_937920185.1. GTDB lineage: Bacteria > Pseudomonadota > Gammaproteobacteria > Pseudomonadales > Porticoccaceae > TMED48. The sequence continues at coordinate 11,125 of CALGJN010000366.1, forward strand.
GCATGCTGACGCGCCAGCTCCGACCAACTGATAAGCGCCGTCTGACGCACCAGTTCGGCACCAATTTCATCCAGCTCAGAGGGCTGTGGACGACGTTTCATAGCCAGATTAGCTGCTTGATTAGATATTCCAACCGACAAAGTTTTGCAATAATTGAAGACCAGCAGTGGCACTTTTTTCCGGGTGAAATTGCACCGCAAACAGATTCTCGTCGGCGATCGCAGCGGCGAATGGTAGGCCGTAATTGCAGGCACCGGCAACCTGCGAGTGGTCGCCGGCATCGACATAAAAACTGTGCACAAAGTAGAACCGACTGGCCTGCTCTATATTCGCCCAGAGCGGATGTTGAGTGGTCTGCTCGACTCTGTTCCAACCCATGTGCGGCACCTTTAACACGCCGCCGTCGGGCTGCTTTGAGGCGAACAGCTTGACCCGCCCGGGCAGCAACCCAAGGCAGTCGACGCCGTCGTTCTCTTCGCTAGTTTGCATCAGGGCCTGCATGCCAACGCAGATTGCCAGCACCGGTTTTTGGCGAATTGCATCGGCGACCACGGCGTCCAGTCCGAGGCGCTGGATTTCGGCCATGCAGTCGCGAATCGCGCCGACCCCAGGAAAGACTACTCGGTCGGCCGCGGCGATTGTCGCGGCGTCGGCGCTAACCGAGATCTTCGCCGTCGGACAGACCCGTTCGAGCGCCTTGCCAACCGAGTGCAGATTACCCATGCCGTAGTCGATGACAGCAATATTCGGTGCGGCTTGCGACATTATTTCTGCGCGCCGAACAGGTCGTTAACAGCGACTTCAACCATGGCTTACAGAGTTCCCTTGGTGGATGGCATGACCCCGACCATGCGCGGATCTGGGGACGCGGCCATGCGCAGCGCGCGGCCAAAGGCTTTAAAAATGGTCTCGACCTGATGGTGCGCATTGACGCCGCGCAGATTGTCTATGTGGAGAGTCATCTGCGCGTGATTGACCAGTCCTTGAAAGAACTCGCGGGTCAAGTCAACATCGAAATCACCCACCCGACCGCGGGTAAAATCGGCCTGCATGAATAATCCGGGGCGCCCAGAAAAATCCATGACCACGCGCGACAATGCCTCGTCGAGCGGCACATAGGCATGGCCATAGCGAGTGACTCCAGTTTTGTCGCCGATCGCCTCGCCAATCGCCATGCCCAGCGTAATGCCTATATCCTCGACCGTGTGGTGATCGTCGATATGGGTATCGCCAGTGGCCTGAATATCTAGGTCAACCAAGCCATGGCGGGCGATTTGGTCGAGCATATGATTGAGAAATGGCACCG
>CALGJN010000367.1:0-3013 GCA_937920185.1 uncultured Cellvibrionales bacterium
ATGCTGTCTAGTCGTGCTGTCTAGTCGTGCTGTTTAGTCGCGCTGTTTAGTCGTGCTGTTTAGTTGTGCTGTTTAGGCGTGCGGGCACGCGATGCCGGGTCGCCCAAAGGGGCGGCGGTGAACCCACAAAAAGCCGTCGATAAAAAAATTGTAGCACGCCGCTTTGAGCAGTTCTAGCCTCGCCCAATCGCGCCCAAAGGATCTCAGCGGGCAGCCAAACGAAGACATTTCACGTTGCCGATATTGATATTTGCGCAGTTGACCCAATCTATAACCTATACACAGGAGGAACACAGCATTGGAACAGTATCGAGGTACGACTATTCTGTCGGTGCGCCGCGACAACACCGTGGTGATTGGCGGCGACGGCCAGGTGAGCATGGGCAATACCATTATGAAGGGCAATGCGCGCAAAGTGCGCAGGCTCTATAAAGATCAGGTGATCGCTGGGTTTGCCGGCGGCACCGCCGATGCGTTTACGCTGTTTGAGCGCTTTGAAGCAAAATTAGAGCAACACCATGGCAACCTTACCCGCGCCGCTGTCGAGTTGGCCAAGGACTGGCGTACCGACCGTATTCTACGTAAGCTCGAGGCCCTTCTGGCGGTTGCAGATCGCGATGCCTCGTTAATCATCACCGGTAATGGCGACGTTATCCAACCCGAAGACGATCTCATTGCGATCGGCTCTGGCGGCCCCTATGCGCAATCTGCAGCCCGGGCACTGCTCGACAACACCTCGCTGGACGCCGGTGCGATTGTCGCCGAAGGTTTGAAAATCGCCGGCGACATCTGCGTTTACACCAATCACAATCACACCATTGAAGTGCTTGACTGCAGCGCCAGCCAACCGACCAAGGATTAAAAACCGCCATGTCCCAGATGACACCCCGAGAGATTGTGCACGAACTAAACCGCCACATTATCGGTCAGGATGACGCCAAGCGCGCGGTCGCCATCGCGCTCAGAAATCGCTGGCGCCGAGCGCAACTCGACGACGAGTTGCGCAATGAAGTCACGCCAAAAAATATTCTTATGATCGGCCCCACTGGCGTCGGTAAAACCGAGATTGCCCGGCGCCTCGCGCGCCTTGCCAACGCGCCCTTTGTCAAGGTCGAGGCGACCAAGTTTACCGAGGTCGGCTACGTCGGCAAAGACGTCGAGTCGATCATTCGCGACTTGGTCGAAACGGCGGTAAAACAAAGCCGTGAAAGAGAGATGCACAAGGTTGAGCAGCGCGCACTCGACGCCGCTGAAGAGCGCGTACTGGATGCCCTACTGCCACCAGCGCGCGCTACATCAGGCGCTGAAAGTACCGAATCATCGACCCGTCAAGTGTTCCGTAAAAAACTCCGCGAGGGTGAGTTGGACCACAAAGAGATCGAAATTGAACTGCGCCAATTGCCCGCTGGTGTCGAAATCATGGCCCCACCGGGAATGGAAGAGATGACCTCGCAGTTGCAAAATATGTTTAGCTCGATGGGCAAAGGCAAGACCAGTACGCGCAAAGTGAGCGTAGCCGAAGCGCTGAAAAACCTCAAAGAGGAAGAGGCCGGCAAGCTGATCAACGACGAGGAGATAAAACTCCAGGCGGTGGAGTCCGCCGAGCAGCACGGGATTGTCTTTCTCGACGAAATCGACAAAGTGTGCCGCCGCTCCGAGGGTTCCGGCGGGGACGTCTCGCGAGAGGGCGTGCAACGCGACCTATTACCGCTGATCGAGGGCAGCACGGTGTCGACCAAGTACGGCATGATCAAAACCGACCACATCCTATTTATTGCGTCGGGCGCATTTCATCTCTCGAAACCCTCAGATTTGATCCCCGAACTGCAGGGTAGACTGCCAATTCGGGTCGAACTTGCCTCTCTGGGAATCCACGAATTTGAGCGTATTTTGACCGAACCCAACGCTTCACTGACCAAGCAATACTGCGCACTGATGGCGACCGAGGGCTTGAACATTGAATTTTCCAGTGACGGCGTGCGCCGGATTGCCGAGATAGCTTACGAGGTCAATGAAGGCACCGAAAATATTGGTGCCCGCCGTCTGCATACCATTCTCGAGCGACTGCTGGAAGACATATCCTTCGACGCCGCCGATCTTGGCGGCAAGGGCAACGACATCACCATCGACCGAGACTTTGTCGAAAAGCACCTCGGTGAACTGGCCAGCAACGAAGACCTGACGCGTTTTATTCTGTAGCCGCGGGCGAAACCGCTATACTCAGGCTGCCGAAGAGAGGAGTTTCATCACCGTGCCCGTGCCGCAACGCATCGCCGTGAATCGCGACAAAGACCAGCTGTCGCTGACCTATGCCGGCACCCAGTGCTTCGACTTAAGCGCCGAGTACCTGCGCGTGTTATCGCCAAGTGCCGAGGTTCGCGGGCATGGCCCCGACGACGAAACGCTGCAGGTCGGCAAGCGCTGGGTGCGGATCCAGGATCTGCAAAAAGCTGGTAATTATGCGCTGAAAATTCACTTTGACGACGGTCATGATTCGGGCATCTACACTTGGGACTACCTTTATGATCTGGGCCAGAATCATGCCCGCTACTGGGACGACTATCTGACCAAACTGCAGCACCAAGGTGGCTCGCGAGACGGCGACACCCAAGTCATCAACCTACCCGGCTAAAGCTAGACATTTTCCCTCAGGCATACCTATCTGCGCCGGGTGCGGCTACAATAGTCGGCCACCAGCGAGATTGCGAATGCCAGTATGAACGACGAAACCACCCATTTTGGCTACCAGACCGTGCCCATGGCCAACAAGGCGCAGCGCGTTGCCGATGTGTTTCATTCGGTGGCCGACAAATACGACCTCATGAACGATTTGATGTCGGTCGGGATTCACCGTGTTTGGAAGCGTATCACAATTGAAATGTCTGCCGTCCGAGCCGGCCATAAGGTTCTCGACATTGCCGGTGGTACCGGTGATCTGGCGGCCAAGTTTGCCGCTCGCGTGGGCCCCGAGGGTACCGTGGTGCTGGCCGATATCAATGATTCAATGCTGCGC
>CALGJN010000368.1:0-6060 GCA_937920185.1 uncultured Cellvibrionales bacterium
TTTTTGATAATCGACGTCCAATACCTCTGAGGTATCATATTCCACATAACCAGTAGTAGACGTGACCGAGTGATCATGCCAGTTGTAATCCGCAGTTAGAACGAAGTTTTCCATACTGTTTTTAGAGAATACGTCACCACTAGCGCGCTTCCAATCCTCTTTAGTATCAACTGCAATTGGCCCGCCAAACACCAAGCCAAAACCACCCTGAGGCCGCAGGTTTTCCATCGAATAACCAAAGCTATCAAAGTCGGCAGTCTCGGCCTTAAAGTTCATTGCAAGATCGTCGTTCACGTCCCAAGCCAACTGGGCGCGCACGTAAGTCTCCTCCCGTTGCGGCTCTAGGCGCTTCTGCTGAACATTGTTCACCCAGCCGCCCATATCCCGATAGGACAGCGTCAGACGACCATTGACCGAGTCGGACAGCGGGCCGGAAACAACGCCAAGGACTTGCGATTCCTCGTGTTCGTATTCGTACGCGACGGATAATTTACCCTCGAACTCATCGGTCGGTTTGGCCGATATAACGCTGATAGCACCAGCAATGGCGTTCTTGCCGAAGATCGTGGGTTGCGGACCTCGCAAAATTTCAACCCGCTCTAAATCTACCAGCGGTGTGCGAACCAACTGCGATCTACCGTAGGGGACGCCGTCAAAATACATCGCCACCGACTGTTCAAATCCCTTGTTGTTACCAGTCGTGACACCGCGCACCTGAATGGTCGAATCGATCGCGCCCTCAAAAATATTAACGTTGGGCATCGATTGCGACAGCGTCGCCAGACTGTCGATGCTTTGTTTTTCCAAAGACGCTCCGGTGACCGCCGAAATTGAAATCGGTACATCGCTCAGCGATTCCGCACGTTTTTGTGCGGTCACTACAATCTCCTCGAGTGTTTGCGCAACCAATCCGTTGGTAAACCCTATTCCAACGGCCAACAGCACGCGTGACCAAATCTTTACATTTAACATACTAGCCCCCTTAAATGACTTTCATTCCTTAAAAGAAGTTTTGATTTTATTGTCCGCGAAAAATAACACATCATTAACGCTTATCATAGAGTATTATTTGTGCGCACAATATAGACCTAAAAACCAAAAAAAATAAACTACCGCGTCTAATCCTAATCACTCACCAATTGATTGCGCATCACCTTATTCATCGCATTTCTCGGCAGCGTCGTCAGAATCTCGAGGCGCTCCGGCCATTTAAATGCTGCCACTGAAAGATCGCGCATGTAGCCCGTCAATTGCTCCAAGGTCAGACTCTCGCCCGCATGCAACACCGCAAAGGCGGCAATCCTCTCACCCATCTGTTGATCTGCATAGCCGGCGACGGCAACCTCGGCAATCGCCGGGTGACCAATGAGAATTTCATCTAATTCCTCAGGAGAAATATTCACCCCACCACGCAAAATCAGCGATTTACATCGCCCCACAAAACGATAATATTGGTTTTGATCGCCATCGATTTCAAACAGATCACCCGACCGAAAATAACCATCGGCACTAAACGCACTGGCGTTATCATCTGGCGCATCGTAATACCCATCAAACACCGTGGGGCCCTTGATAAGACACTCGCCAGCCCTGCCCCGCTCGGTGATCTCTTCGCCGCTATCAATGTCGACCAGCTTGGTTTCAATGCGCGCCGCAATCCGATTATCCCACGCCAGATCCGCACGCCCAAACCGCGGAAAAAACCCCGCTCTATCGGCTGGATCAGGCACATCGGTCGCGTTAGACAGTAAACTCATACCCTCGTTGGAGCCAAAAATATTCACCACATCGATATCAAATTCGGATTTAAAACCGGTGATCATCCCCGGGCTCAATGGCGCACTACCAGAGCCCACTATTTCTACCGAAGACAAGTCAAACTGTTGGTTGATAATGTCCTTATTACCGAGTAATTGACTCAGTACCGCCGGCGGAAAAATGGTGTACTGTACCGCCTCGTTTTGCAGTTGAGACATTAGCAGATTGGCCTCAAACGGATGGTGCAAGACTAATTTCGCACCGATTTGCAACCAATAAAACAAAAATCCGCCAATCGCTGCCATATTGATAAATGGAAAAGGATTGAGCATGACCGCACCGGGGCGCAGTTTTATCGCGTCTTGGCTGGCCAGCGTAGTCGCGAGCCAGTGGTTGTAACTGCGCGGAACGCCTTTCGAACGACCGGTGGTTCCTGAGGTCCAGCATATGGTGAAAATATCGTTGGCGTCGATATCGAGCTGCTTTATATAGCGTTGGTATTCAGACCCTAGCACATCGGCGTCAAAGGCATCAGCGTCGAGGGGGTTAGATTCGATACCCTTGGCATCAGTACTCTTAGCATCAGTACCCTTAGCATCAGTACCCTTAGCATCAGGACTCTTAACGCAAATATTGCCAAAAGCCGAGAGCGCAGAGGTATCGATCGTGACCGATTGGCAAAAGTCTCGACCATCGATGGTCAGCGTCTGGCAGCCCTCATCGAGGCAGTCTGATTGCGGCCCGGCAAAGCGCTCCCCTTTAAAACATTGAAAACCAATATAGGCCCGTGGCCGAATGAGCTTGTCGATCGTCTTCAATTCAAATTGACCATATTGCATGGCAACCGGACTGACGATTAAACCGAGGCGACTGGCTGCTAAATAAACCAACACAATCTCAACCACGTTTGGCATCTGCAGCAGCAGTTTATCACCCTGCCTTAACCCGCTGGCATACAGCAAGCAGCCCAGCTTGTCGGTCAGGGCGTCAATTTGCGCATAACTCAATCGATTGGGCTCGCCGCCCACTAACGCTTGGCGATTGGGCGGATCGAGTAGCGCTTCGCGATCGCTAAAATTTACTAGAGCCTCATCAAACAGTGAACGCAAAGTGGCTCTGCCCCACCATCCAAGGCGTTGATAATGTTCTATCGTGGTACTTGGCGAAGTTCTCAAACCATTAGCATCCTGCTACTTTCATAAACATACTATATACCGATTATGCTAGAATTTAAAATGATTTTTTCGACAATAAAACTATGGACCAATTTATAGATAAGCAAATACATAGGGCCTCGTCAGTATGGGCTGCGCTAGAGATAGTTGGCGACAAACCGACTCTTTTAATACTCGAAAGCTACTGGTTGGGCATCCGCCGATTCTCAGACTTTTGCACCCAAACCGGGCTGTTAAAAACCGTCGTTAGCGACCGATTAAAAAAGTTAATCGCCGTCGGATGCCTTCAAAAAAACGCCTATTCAACAAAGCCCCTGCGCTATGAGTATCGTGGCACAGAAAAATTAATGGGCATGTATCCGCTGGCTTTAAGCATGCTTTATTGGGAGTATCAATGGGGCCAACAGCCAAAAAAAATCAACCTTCAACTAACCCATACAAACTGCCAAAAAATCTCTACTCCCATACCCAAGTGCCTGGCATGTCGTGCGCCGTTGCACAGCCGCGACGTCGATTGGGTAATCGAGCGCGCAGAAACGCAAGATGGAGTCAAACCCTACAGCCGTCGCCGCAAGAGTAGCTTAGTATTAAAACCGCGAGAGATCGCCCTGTTCGACGAGATTGCCGACGTGATTGGCGACCGTTGGTCGGCGCTCATTATCCGTTCATTGTTTACCCGCCTAGACAGTTTTCAAACGATTCAACAGGACACCCAGATGGCAACTAACGTGCTGTCTGAGCGCCTCCGCCTGCTGTTAGATAAGCAAATTATCGCTAAAACCAAACAACTAAGCAGCCGTCATATGGGCTATAAGCTGACTCAAAAAGGCCACGACATCTACCCGGTAATGTTGGCCTTGATGGAGTGGGGTAGCCGTTGGCCCACCGACCATCTCGACCCGCCGATCAACTTGGTTCATCGACCCTGTGGATGCCGATTAAAAATGCAGATCGCCTGTTCGGCCTGTGATCAAGAGTTACTCCCCAAAGAGGTCACGTTCACGCTCGACGGAGCGAGCCTGTTGGATACCGAATCGGCGGGGTGAACGCCGCGGTTAATGCTGGCCTGGTGGCTATGGTGGTTGGTAGTTCTAGTTGCTGAATGTTCTGGTTGCTGAATGTTCTGGTTGCTGAATGTTCTGGTTACTAAAGGCTTTGGCTGCTCAAGGCTTTGGCTAGTAAAGGCTCTGATAGCTAATCACGTGGGTCGCTTAAACCATCCCGCCGGATGGGCGACTCATCGCTGCCATGGCGCGCTGGCCACCATCGATAAATATAGTCGATTCTAGGCGCGCTTATCCTTGACTAGCCCCTGCTCTTGGGCCCAGAGCTTCGAGCGTTGCATGCCATCATCAAAGGCCACTTGGGGTGTCCAACCGAGAAGGCGCTCTGCCTTGGCGATACTGAACCAACTCTTGGTCGACAACTGCAAAACCGTGGCCGTCGATGCCTCGTTAATAGCGCCGGTTAAACTGGCGATTTTGGTGGCCATAGCCGCCCCCGCCAGAGCCAGCCCGGTCGGCACCGCCAGTGGCCCACGCTTATTCAGCCAACGGAAATGATGCGAAAAAAACTCCCGCGTGGTGATGTAGCCACGACAGGACAAATTCAGCACCTCGCCCGCCGCCTCCGGCGTCGAGACCGCCAATCCAATACCATGGATCAAATCATCGATAAAGATCGGTCGAAAAAAGCCTTCGCCCTTAGCCGGCAATACAAACTGGCCTTTGGCAATCGCCTCCAGAGGTAACACGACCCAGGGACGACTGCCGGGACCATAGACATCGCCAGGACGGATAATCACCACCTCCATGTCACTTTTTGCGGTGGTCGCCAATACCGCATGCTCAGCCGCCAGTTTGGTTAACACGTAACTGCCGCCGTCAGCATGCACCGGATGGCTCTCGTCCAATTCGCCTGCGGCGCTATTTCCGTAGACCACAATCGATGAAATATGCACAAAGCGCTTGACTCGGCAATCCGCCGCGCAGGCCACCAAATTCGCCGTCGCCGCCACGTTAACGGTCCACATAGCCGCGTCCGACATAGCATTGGAGACAATCGCTGCCGTGTGTACAAGCACGTCACAATCGAGTAAAAGTTGCCGAAAAGTGTCTGGTTTAGCAATGTCACCGGCGACGATATCGTCGCCGCTGGCAACCAAATCGACGCCCACAACAGCCGCACCTTGTGCCCGGAAGTGGCCCATCAAGGCACCACCAATAAAGCCATTGGCGCCGGTTATAAGAACTTTCGCTGGAATTTGGCTAGCTCCTTGAGCACTCATAGTAGTCCCTCTTTGACAACGTTGTATGCGCCGGTTTAGCGCATGTTTTTACGGTAAAAACCGCCGACCGCCGGCAACAATAACGCGTTTGGCAATACTGCGGCGATCCAACCGGTCAGTCGATTAGCCAATCCAGGCACCCACTTCGAGCGCCCCGCGAGGCACGCATCGATACCCTGCTGCGCAACCTCGCGCGCCGGCTGAAGCAACATCGATGGTATCGACAAACGGGCGCCTTGATCAGGGTTGTCCATCATTTTTGTGGCGGTAAATCCAGGGCAGAGTGCGGTCACGCTGACGCCTGAATTAACCGCCTTGAGTTCATTCGCCAGCGCCTGCGAAAATGCCAGTACGTAGGCTTTACTCGCAGCGTAAACGTTTTGATTGGGAATTGGTGTTGCGGCGGCGAGAGACGACACGTTGAGTATATGACCACCGCCCCTGGCGAGCATATCATTGGCGTATAGATGGGTCAGCGACGTCAGCGCGAGCATGTTTACCGACATCATTTGCTCCTGACGCTGCAGGTCGATATCGGTAAAAAATCCATTTTGCAATAAACCCGCGTTGTTGATCAAAAAATCGACGCGCAACTCGCGTTCTTGGGTGGTATCAAACAATTTCTGGGCCGCCGCCGGTAGGCTCAAATCGCTGACAATCACTTTGCAACCAACCCCGTAATCAGCGCTTAATTGCCGGCTTGCTGCGTCGAGCAGTTGTTGCCGGCGCGCCACCAAGATCAAATCGTAGCCGCGCGCGGCCAATATTTTGCAGAACTCCAGACCTATTCCGTCAGACGCTCCGGTAACCAGTGCTTGCGGCATATTGTTGTCCTATTTT
>CALGJN010000369.1:0-1364 GCA_937920185.1 uncultured Cellvibrionales bacterium
GCTCCGGTGGCTCCCACTCTGTGGATTCGGGGTTTATCGTCTTTAACTACGCCACCTATCCGCAGTTCACCCGACTATTGGCTGAACTCGATGTCGAGGCCCAGCTGTCGGAAATGAGCTTTGGGGTTAGGTGCGACATCACTGGTCTTGAGTACATGGGTTCGAGCCTAAATACCTTGTTTGCTCAGCGTCGTAATCTACTGCGACCCTCATTCTGGGGGATGATTGGCGATATTTTGCGCTTTAACCGCAACGCTGGGGAGCTTTTAGCCGACGACGGTAACGACATCACCTTGGGTAATTACCTCGCCGAGCAGGGTTATGGCGAGGCTTTTATCCACCACTATCTAATACCGATGGCGGCCGCTGTCTGGTCCGCTGACCACCAGTTAATGGAGCAGTTCCCGGCGCGTTATTTACTCCAGTTTTTTCACAATCACGGGCTTTTAAAGGTTGCAGACCGTCCAGATTGGTACGTGATTAAAGGCGGTTCGAAGGTCTATGCCGAGGCGCTGACGCGCGCTCATCGCGAGCATATTCGACTGTCTACACCGGTGCTTGCAGTGCGCCGTGAAGCGTCGCGAGTGATCGTCACTAGCGCCGCCGGCGACGAGACTTTCGATGCCCTCTTTGTGGCCTGTCACAGCGACCAAGCCCTGGCGCTATTGGAGGATCCTAGCGAGACTGAACGAGCCGTGCTCGGCGCGATTGGCTATCAAGATAACGAGGTACTATTGCACACCGACAGCAGCCTGATGCCCCGGCGCAGGCGCGCTTGGGCTGCATGGAATTACCACCTTCAAGACACTGGTGCTGGTGCCGGGCCGGTGGCGGTAACCTATAATATGAATATATTGCAGGGCTTTGATTGCGATCAACAATACTGCGTGACCCTGAACAATAGCGCGGCTATCGATGCGCACCAAGTGATTGCCCGGATGCACTATCAGCATCCGGTTTACACGCCCGAGTCGGTGGCGGCTCAGGGGCGTCAAGCGGAGATCAATGGCCCGATGCGCACTTATTACTGCGGCGCCTACTGGCGCTATGGTTTTCACGAAGACGGTGTGGTGAGTGCCCTCGATGCACTGGAGCACTTCGAGCGGTCGCAGGGTTATCGAGAGCCGTGAATTTGACGACCAACCAAACGGCGAGTGCCGACAGTGCCTAGTAGCTGCCTATACACCGGTACCGTGCGGCACAGTCGCCACGTCCCCGCTGGAAATACCTTTTTATATCGGGTGTTCATGCTTTATTTGGATCTCGATGAAATCGATTCTGTGTTTCAGCGTTTTTGGCTTTGGTCGGCCAAGGCCCCCAACTTGGCATGGTTTCGACGCGCTGATCACAGCGGCGATGCCGAT
>CALGJN010000370.1:0-2687 GCA_937920185.1 uncultured Cellvibrionales bacterium
TTTGCGAAACTCGAGACATAGCGGCTTTCAGAAGACCATGTTTGCTCCCGAAATAATGGTGAATTTGCCCATGATTGACGCCAGCAAGCTTTGCGATATCGCGATTAGATACTGCATTGGGACCGCTTTTCGCCAGCAGTGAGCAGGCAGCCGTTATAAGTTTTTCTTCAACACTGGAACGACCACGTTCAGTGGCAACTGTTTCTTTTGGTAAGGCTTTCATGGCTGATTGAACACATCTCTATTAATAAAAAAACCGCTTTATTGTACGCGACCAGATTTGTCTTGCAAGGTTTAGCCTAACGGCTAAGATATGTGGGTGATTTAAAATTCTTTGCCATAAATATTTTTGTCAGTGATTGATTTAGCAAGGATACTCGTTATGCGTTTACTCAATAAAGCCACGTCGCTTATTCTCGGCCTGATGATTCGACCCTTAATGCTGTTGGTGCAATTATATGCTCGTTTTGCATGCCGTTTCAGGGGGCAAGCACTACCCGTAGTAATGTGTAACAAGACTTTTCTATCGAGGGCTTGTATTTTCGAGAATATCCAGTCGATGTAGATGACTTTGGACATCGGGTGACCGAAGCCGGCAATGCCACTGCCACGCAAGACAATACCATGGTATTGATGGGTCGAATCCCCACAGACGCCGGTCAAACCCTCTACTGGTTGGTCGCCAATCTTTGTCGTCTAAATGCTTATCTGCGTTGTCTCATTATACAGCTACCCTTTGTTGAATCAGATGCTCGTTTGGCGCTATCTGAGACTTTAAAGGCGCGCTTTTCTGGCCGATTGTTGCCTTTTAACGGTGAATTAGATCGATCAGAAAAGTCAGTTGATCCAAGGTTTGATCATCATAATCAAGCGAATACGGCGGGACGTATTGTTTAGCAATTAGGCGTTAGTCAGACGCACTTTGTTGGCCATGACCGAGGCGCCATGCTTTTTGATTACCTGATTGGTTCGAATGCCAATATCGCTCTGAGTTATTCCCGCGGGTGCAACTATGGGATCGCTATGATGATGCATGGTCAGCCGTATGTCGGCCGCTATAACGTATATGCCAACGACGTATGTGATCTCTAACTAGGCTTGGTGGCTCAGGACCCTCTGAATAAAGCCCAGGGATTGATCCAAGAGTGAGGTAACGACCGTTCACTAAAGCTCAAGCAAAAAGCAAAAAGCAAGGCTAAGTCGATTTTGTCTCATACCCGATGCCGCACATTTCAATGTCGTTGAAAACCCTCTTACCTGTGCCGAGGTAATCCATGACTTTGTGCTAGATAATGCTGCGAATTAAAGTGAGTTTTATTAGCTCAATTGAGTTTTTAATTGACCTAATAAATCAGCGAGCTGCTGATCTAAGCTTTTGACGCTATGCTGATAACAAAGCCCATAGATTTGTTTGTCGGGCCTTAAAATAGCGATTGCAATCTGATGCTCATCAGCCCAGCGATGCAAAGCCCCTGTCTCGTCAACACCCTGCCCGTGCGCGCCTACATTAAACGTTTTTAAAGGTGACCCCAAGAATTCGGTGTTTTGTTGGCTAACCAACGGATCTACATCGGTATTAAAGCCGACAATGTTAAAGGAGTCGGATAGTAGATCATCTAATAGAGCATGTTCGCCGTTGTTTAGCGTAATAATGCATTGGCGCAACATGAAGCGGTTCAGCGGCGCTCTATCCTCGGCAAATATACCCTTACCTAAGCGCCATTGTTGACCAAATTTAATCGACGCGATCAACGGCGGAAAGAGCCGGCCGAGCAATAGAAATAGATCCCGCACGATCGCCTTGAATCGGTTGCGGGTTTGAATTATGTCGCCATGTTGAATGGCGAGGTTTATCACTTCCTCAACATGCGGTTGGCGCTCACTATGGTAGCTCTCAAGTACTTTCGGATCCCACTTATTGGTTATTACACCGCCTAACTTCCAGCTTAGGTTGTATGCGTCACGGAGTCCTGAACAGAGCCCCTGTCCAAGAAAGGGGGGCATTTGATGGGCGGCATCGCCGAGCAACAATATACGTCCACGCACAAACTGATTAGCCAGTAGTGCATGAAAGCGATAGACCTTTGAGCGAATCAGGATGCCGTCATTTTCAGTCAGTTGGCTGTTGAGTCTGCCGATATGAGGTGCCATGAGTGCTCGAACATTGGCTTCAACTTCAATATCATGAAGATTGTCACTTTCATTTAGCATGAACTCCCAGCGTATGTGGCCGGTCTCACAGGGAATAAGTGACGTAGGGCGGGCAGGATCGCAAATCTGGTAAATCTCATCCTTGATCGCAATGCTTTTTTTGAGCATAAGGTCACAAACGAGCCAGGGTTCGTCGCATCCTAGGTCGGTCAGAGGGATGTTGACTAATTCCCGGGTACTGCTAGCAGCGCCATCACAGCCAAGAAGATAGGAGCAACGAAACTCCGCCGTCTGCTGGCCCTCATGCTCGGCGATCGTTACTGTCACACCGGTGCTATCTTGATCGAGGTCTTTAAGCCGCCAGCCTAGTTTATGATCTACCGAGGCGCATTGATTGACTTTGCCACGAAGAAGTTTTTCAAGCTCAGGCTGAGAGAAAAAATGGCTATTTGCCCAATGGTGTACTCTATCGCTCTTGGTCAGATCCTGATGAAATATCTTCCAATTAAAGCCGTTTAAAAACGATGCGAATCCGG
>CALGJN010000371.1:0-3256 GCA_937920185.1 uncultured Cellvibrionales bacterium
TGGCCGTCTGCATAATTGGCTTAGCCTACCCAGTCACGGTCTTTGACATTCCAGTTGCGCGCCAGGTAGATAAACGGCGTATCGATAAGCGCGATCAGCACTTTGAAAAAGTACTTTGACAGCGCCAACGCCATCGCCACCTCAAAGTCGACCACGCCCCACCACACAACCAACCCGTAAATTACCGTGTCGAGCGCCTGAGAGATCAGCGTCGACAGATTGTTGCGCAGCCACAGGTGTCGCCCCTGAGTGCGCGCTTTAATGTAGTGAAAAACATACACATCAACGCGTTGACTGATCAAATACGCCAGCAGAGAGCCCAAAACAAAGCGCGGGCTGTAATTAAACAGCGTTGCCGTGGCAGCGTGTATGCTCTGCGCAAAACTCGCTGTGCTGGAAACTGTCGACGGCAGATAAAGCAAGCTAACGCTGGTCATCAGCAGAATGATCACGCTCACACAAAACCCGATCATCACCGCCCGAGTCGCCTCGCGCTTGCCGTAGCGTTCGCTGAGCAAATCGGTCGCAAAGTAAATGCTAGAGTACAGAATCACACCCATGCTGGTTTGCATTCCAAAGATTTCGGTCAACTTGGGCCCTTGAACATTGGCCAGCAGTAAGCTGATGACGATGGTCGCGTAAAGCCCTTGCTTGCCAAACAAATAGTAAAGCAGTAGCGCGCTGCCCAGGTCGAGAACGATGGTAGCAAGCCATAAAACCGCCTGATGCGATTCAAAAAATTGAACGATAAAATGAATATCCATAGTCGAGGTAAAGACCGCAGTTGATCAAGCGTTGATAAAAAGGTGATGAATAGTTAGCTCAAAATTGATTGGTACTTTGTTCATGCTGTATGGGTAATTTATTCATACTGTATAGGTAATTTATGCATGCTGTATTAATCGTTTATTAACGGTGCGGTAATAGTAGCGCCTGTCGTTAAAACTGCAAACCATTGACTCGATGCATTCCCCCTCTTGAGTACCCACCCGAGCACCCAGCGCAGCCCCTTGCTCGACCGCAAATCAGATAAAAAAGTGCCTTTTCAGGCTTGCAAGAAGTCTAATCTCAGATCCAATGAGTAATGAAGATTAGCTATACAAGCAAACAATAAAGTCGGCCGTTGAGGACTCTATTATGCAAACACAGCCATTCGGTTTTGGCACGCAGATTCGTAAATCGCCGTTTTTTGATGCCACGGTGCGCGCCGGTGCCACCGGCTTTTCTGTCTATAACCACATGTACATTCCCCGCGACTTTGGCTCGCCTGAAGAAAACTACTGGAACCTTGTCAATCGGGCGATACTCTGCGACGTATCGGTGCAGCGCCAGGTCGAAATTAGCGGGCCAGATGCGGCGCGGTTTATGCAATTGTTAACGCCGCGCAATCTAGAAAATCTGTCTGTTGGGCAGTGCAAATACATTCTTATCACCAACGCGCAAGGCGGCATTTTAAACGACCCGGTATTGCTGAAATTGGCAGAAAATCATTTTTGGATGTCGATCGCCGACACCGACGTGTTGCTGTGGGCGCAGGGCGTTGCCGTGCATTCGGGGCTAGAGGTAACAATTTGCGAGCCCGACGTATCGCCACTGCAGTTACAGGGACCAAAATCTGGCCAGATAATGGCGGTATTATTCGGCGAGAGCATAAAAGATCTGCGTTATTATTGGTTTCGTGAACTCGAACTCGACGGTATTCCGCTGGTGGTCGCCCGAACCGGTTGGTCGAGCGAGTTGGGCTACGAGCTATACCTTAGAGACGGCTCTTTGGGCGATGCCCTCTGGGAAAAAATTATCGCCGCAGGCACGCCACTGGGCTTAAAACCCGGCCATACCTCTAGCATCAGGCGTATTGAAGG
Organism: uncultured Cellvibrionales bacterium; assembly: GCA_937920185.1. Classification (GTDB taxonomy): domain Bacteria; phylum Pseudomonadota; class Gammaproteobacteria; order Pseudomonadales; family Porticoccaceae; genus TMED48. The sequence continues at coordinate 1,863 of CALGJN010000371.1, forward strand.
CGCTATGACCTCGTACCATGCAGACGCCGACATACATACAAACCCTTACGAACTTGGCCTTGATCGGCTGGTCGATCTCGACATGGCAGCCAATTTTATCGGTAAGTCTGCGCTGACAAAAATCCGCCAGACCGGCGTTGCTCGGCGTCAAGTGGGCATGGTTCTGGACACTGCACCGCTCGACGGCCCAAACACCACCTTTTGGACGGTCGGCAAAAACCACCACACCGTCGGCAAAGTGACCTCGGCGGTGTATTCGCCGCGTTTACAGAAAAACATTGCGCTGGCTATGGTCGCAAACGAACACGCGGCTATTGGCAGCGAACTCACGGTCGCCATGCCAGCGGGAACAGTGGCCGCACGGGTGGTCGAAAAACCGTTTTTTGACCCCAAAAAGCAACTCGCCAGCGCCTAGCGCTGCGCAGTATGGGTTAAAGGCAATAAGCAGAAACCCAATACGTCAGTATAATCGTCTGGCCCAGTGCGGGAGACGAGAGACGAGAGACGAGAGACGAGAACTGAAGCCAAAAGCCAAAACAGTCAGGCCAACCCAGATCGATAAAAACACAGGGCGAATCTATGCAAACCGACATGGAGTACTTAGAAGACACGCTACGCATGGGCGTTGCCGGTGGCTTTATAGACCACAACGAGCGTGAAAATATAGTCAAGTATCTTGCAGAACCCGGCGTTTGCGCCCCACTGGTACTGGGCGCCAACATGCATGCTGCCTGCTCACGAACCAGCCTGATCTACTTTATATTGGGCCTGGCAAACGCGCACTGGGACAAAAAAGCGCAAGCGGTGCCACCAAAGTCGGGTTATTTTTAGGCTGGGCCGCACGCTGCCCAAGGGGCATGCAAGGGTCGGGGGTTGTTTTTTGTTAATGTTAAAAGGGCATTAAAAGGGGTTAAAAGGGGACGCTACCCTTTTTCAAGCTTCTTTTGTAGGCCGACCCTGCGGTCGATAGCGTAACGAACGCTTAGTTAATCTCTCAAGCCTGTCAATAAAACTCTCCGAGCCACACGGTAGTCCTTTTTCTATATTTCTCTCCAATACATCCGTGACTAGCTTGTTTTCTGCAACGGCCAACCATGCTGACCATTTTGTCTTTGCAACACCAACAACATTATTTGCACGGTTCATCAACGCCTTGCTATCAACAAGGCCACAGTGATGAGCAGCACTTGACCAAATATAGTCTTCAGCCTTATCCACCATACTCGCTTCAACAGGATTTCTTTCCACATATCGAATAGCAGCATAAGTATGAGCCTCATCCAATGCTGATGAAAAAAATCGTCCTTGCCATAAATGACCGGTCCAGCCATGGTGCTTATTAATATATTGGGCATAACGCATATGCAGCGGCTTTAATACTTGCTGCAAGCCAT
>CALGJN010000372.1:0-9663 GCA_937920185.1 uncultured Cellvibrionales bacterium
AATCAGACCGAACAGCAAATAAGCAGCGAAGGCGTTATACAAGATGCTGACATAGAGTCAGAGGCCGAAGACGTTGAACAACCCATGGGCAGCGCTTCTAACGATGGTGGTGCAGAGTCTCTATCGCCACCCTCTGCAGAGACTGATGATAGTAGTGGCTCGGAGTTAATCGCAACAATCGAAAATCAAGAAGGGGTGGGCGTGGGCGATTCTGGTAGTGATAAAGTGATATCCTCTAAAGTAAAAACCTACAAACCCGGTACGTTTGATTACCAGGGTGACGTGGTCAGCGGTGTTCGCGTTAGCGATAGAGATGAAATCGCTGATCGAAATATCTTAGAGGAGGTCAGCGACAGCAGTGAATTTGGTGGGCAATCTGGCGAACTAAGCGCTGTCGAGCCCGATGATTTTGATGTTGGGTTCTCCGAGACTGAGGATGAATCTGAAGATGATCAACCTGAGGTGGCCGAGGCAGCTCCAGTGGCGGAGCCTATTTTCGATCAGTCACCAAAAATTGCGGACGCAGCTCCAGCGCCTATGGTGAACCCCGAAGAGCTAGGTTTGTTGAAGCTCTTTGACGATCCTGAGGAATCAGCCGATGCCGCAGCTAGAGTTGTCGAAGAGGGATCTCCAGTGACGGACCTTAAAGATGAATTGTTGGGCTTTGAGAAGTTTCTGAAAATTCAGTCGACCTTGGTTAACCAGGCCGATGGTGACGATAAGAGTAGTTTGGGTTTGTATAATATCGACAGCTCAGATGTAAAATTTGCCATTGTGTCAGCCTACGTCGAGGACGGAAATGTCGACGGTGCGCGGGATATGCTTTTAGAAATAGTAGAGCAAGTCGATGGCGCAGAGTTAGAGCGCGCGCGCGCCTTGCTCGATACTCTTTAGTTGCAGTCAATGGTTTCTGAATGGGTATATTCAACCAATGCCCTGGTTCCCGACGGTGGGTCTCTGCCTCACGGCATTAATCGATTTGCAGCCATAGTTGCCTATGACGGCCATCAGTACTGTGGTTTCCAACGCCAAAAGCACAGCCCGACGGTTCAGCAGGAGTTGGAGGGCGCGTTGAGCTATGTTGCCAACAAGCCAACGATTCTGGCGGCTGCGGGTCGAACCGATAGTGGTGTTCACAGTACGCATCAGGTTATTCACTTTGACACCCCGGCGTGTCGTTCGAGTTCTAACTGGTTACATGGCGTCAATAGTCGCCTGCCACAAGCAATCAGCTTAGTGTGGGCGGGTTCGGTGGGTGCTGGTTTTCATGCACGTTTTTCTGCTGTATCGAGGACTTATCGATACGTCATTGCGCGGGCCGAAAACCGCCCGGCAATTCTCGCCAACGCGGTCACCTGGATTAAACATCCGTTGGATACGCAGGCCATGGCGAGTGCCTGTCAGTACTTGTTTGGGGAGCGCGATTTTTCGGCATTTCGCGGTGCAAACTGCCAATCAAATTCACCATTTAGGCAGGTTACGCAAGCGCGGATATATGAGTCCGGCGATTTGGTTGTTTTTGAGATTAGTGCCAATGCGTTTGTGTTACACATGGTTAGAAATATTGTTGGTGCGCTATTGGAAATTGGCTTTCGTCGTCGTCCCCCCAATTGGATCGACGAACTATTGCTCGATAAAGATCGGCGTAAAAGTGCAGCTACGGCACCAGCTCGAGGTCTGTATCTAGTCGCGGTGGATTATCCCGACGGTCATGGTTTGCCAAACCTGCGGCGCGGACCATTCTTTGTTAACGAGTTGCAAGCCACGCCGATCGATTAAGTTCATAGGCGATAGATATGCAAGGGCAGTAATGATGTCAGTCAAAGTGAAAATCTGTGGTATTACCACGCCTGAACAGGCGATACAGGCACAAGACGTGGGAGCAGATGCCCTTGGGGTGGTGCTTTATGAAAAAAGTTCAAGGTACGTCCCGCTAGACCAAGCCTGCGCGATACGGGCTGTGGTAGGCGCGGATGTGGCGATGGTGGCGCTCTTGGTGAATGCCGATGCGACCGAGGTGAGTCGCGTGATAGAGCAGCTAGCGCCTGATCTATTGCAATTTCACGGCGATGAAACAGCCGACTTTTGTCATCAATTTGACCATCCATTTATTCGTGCTTTAAGAATGCGAGAAGGTGTAGACCCAGCCAAAATGACCTGCGGATACAAACCCAGCGGTGGTTTTTTATTCGATGCATGGCACGCCGAGCAGTATGGTGGTACCGGTGCTACGTTCGATTGGTCGAGGCTACCGATGGTGCGTGATTACCCCTTGATCCTGGCCGGCGGCTTGAATTGCGAAAACGTAGCCCTCGCCGTACGTTCGGTTTTTCCAGATATGGTAGATGTCAGCGGCGGTGTTGAATCAGCTCCAGGGGTTAAGGATCCAGCGCTGGTTGAAAAGTTTATTGGCAACGCAAAAAGAGTAAATTAATTGATCCCACTGGGCAGGATCGATGTCTTGTCCATGATAAACTGACGGCTGGTTTTTGTAAGGACGCTGAGTAAACGCTATGAATTGGCTCAACCGCATTCGGCCCACTGGCCCGACTCACAGTAGTAGATCAAATTCGGTCCCGGAGGGGCTTTGGAAAAAATGTCCGAAGTGTGCGGCACCGCTCTATCGTCCAGAGTTAGAAAAAAACTTGGATGTATGCCCCAAGTGTCAGCATCACATGCGCATCGGTGCGCGTCGGCGGTTGGATATTTTTCTTGATGCAGACGGCCGTTCGGAACTGGGCGTTGATATTGAAGCGATTGACAGACTTAAATTTCGAGATATTAAGCGCTACAAAGATCGTATTTCCGAAGCGCAAAAAAAGACAGGAGAAAAAGATGCCCTAGTCGTGATGGACGGCACAATAAAAGGCGTTTCTGTGGTTGCTTGCGCTTTTGAATTTGCATTTCACGGCGGTTCGATGGGCTACGCCGTCGGTGAAAAGTTCACCATTGCTGCGAATGCTTCGTTAGCCACTAATCGACCTCTAATTTGCTTTTCGGCGACTGGTGGGGCTCGCATGCAAGAAGCCTTGATCTCGCTGATGCAAATGGCCAAAACCAGTGCAGTGCTCGAGCGAATGCGCTTGGCTGGGGTACCTTATGTGTCGGTGATGACCGACCCAGTGTATGGCGGAGTATCTGCTAGTCTGGCGATGCTGGGTGATCTCAATATCGCCGAACCAGCTGCTCGCGCTGGATTTGCTGGGCCAAATATTATCGAGCAAACCATTCGACAAAAACTACCAAAGGGTTTCCAGCGAAGTGAATTTCTGCTAGAAAATGGGCATATTGATATGATTGTTAGCCGTCATCAAATGCGCGATCGCGTCGCCAGTCTGCTGGCAAAATTGCTAGGGCATCCCGAACCGATCGATGCCTAAACGATCGCTGGCGAGTTGGCTGCGAACGCTTGAGCACCAGCATCCTATAGAGATTGATCTGGGTACTGAGCGAGTTGCCGAGGTGTGGGCGAAAATGCAGCGATTGTTGCATGGTTCCGCTGACACCCATGTAAATCCTGATAAGACGCTCACCATTTCAGTCGCCGGCACCAATGGTAAGGGTTCCTGTGTGGCAAGTATGGAGGCAATGCTCTTGGCGCATGGGTACAGCGTTGGTGCTTTCACGTCGCCGCACTTTTTGGCTTATAACGAGCGGATTCGGATCGCTGGACAGCCGGTATGCGACGAGGTTTTAGTTGACGCTTTCGAGCAAATAAGCCTTAGCAGCGGTTCGATTACACTGACCTATTTTGAGTATGGAACGCTCGCAGCGCTATGGATATTTGCCCGCGCTCAATTGGATGTTAGGCTACTTGAAGTTGGCCTAGGTGGACGCTTAGATGCAGTAAACATCGTCGATGCCGACGTCGCGGTGGTGACCAATATCGCGCTCGATCATCAAGAGTGGTTGGGTGACACCGTTGAGCAAATTGCAATCGAAAAATTAGCGATAGCTCGCCCGAAAAAGCCGCTGATATGGGGTGATCGAGACACGCTGGAGCCACTGCGAGCAAACATCACAGCAACCGGTGCCAGAATCTATGAGGTGGGCCGAGATTTTTATGCCGAATCAACGAATGGACAGGCGACGCTGTTTTATCAATCTTTTGAAATGCCAATGACCTTGACGGCGATCGATGACGGAGGTCTGCTGATCGACAATAAAGCCACCGCTGTGCAAGCCCTGACAGCCGCTGGACTGCGTCTTGAAGACGATCTTTGTCGGCAAGCTTTGAACGAGGTGACGCTGACTGGGCGCTATCAGCAATTGACCTATCGCGGGGTACGAGTGGTGCTGGACGTGGCGCACAATCCAGCGGCTGCGGCGCAATTGGCGAGCCGATTGAACCAGTCGCGGGGTCGGCAGTTGGCGATTGCTTCGGTTCTGAAAGACAAGGATTGGGATGGAATTGTTGGCGCGCTGTCGAGCGCGGTTGATCGGTGGTATGTCGCTGAAATTAATACCTCCGGTAGGGCAGCCGATGCCCATGAGTTGCTGCAAGTAATGTACAATAGGAATCTAAGCGGGCGCAGTTACGAGAGTATTTCGGCAGCTTTTTTTGCGGCGATAGCCGATGCCGCAGAAGGTGACAATGTGGTGATTTTAGGGTCTTTTCATACGGTTGCTTGTGTTCTAAATATTATCCTTGCTGGAGAGCCAGTTGACTAGTTCTGTACAGTTAAAGCTGATTGGGCTGGCAGTTGTCAGCGCTGCGGCTTTGTTGGGATATTTTATTTGGATGAGTGCCTCCGAATCGCTCAATATAGACCAACGGACTCGTATACCCGCGCCCCCAGAGATTGCTGCGATACAATTTTTGTCTGCGGATTCGAGCACTGATATGCAGCCAGCTAATGACGTAAAAGCTCTTTTTAGCTCGATCAATCTCAGCACAGAGGCGCCTAACCAAGCCACAACGTCCGGTCTAGAGAGTGATAACCTACCGAAGATTTGGGTATTGCAAGTGGGTGAAGCCAGCGATGCTGAGACTGCGAATAAAACGCTCTTAGGGCTGCGTAATAAAGGGCATAAAGCATTTGTTCAACCGACCAGTAAAATCGCAGAAAATCGTTATTTTGTCTATGTCGGGCCGAAAATTGACCTGCGTACAATACAGCGAGATAAAATTACAATTGATCGGCAATTTGCCGCTACTAGCAAGGTGGTTCGCTATGTTCGCTAGCCACAATCCAGCTAATCGGCGGTCGTTATGACACTTGAGAGCGTGGATTATGCGATCCTTGCGATCCTTGGGATATCGGCGGCTATCAGTCTTATCCGAGGTTTTGTCAAAGAGGCCTTGTCGATGGCGCTCTGGGTTGTAGCATTTATTGTCACAATGTCTTTTAACGAACGTGTGGCGGTATATCTTGTCGACACTGTGGATCTGCCGTCCATGCGGTTGGCCATTGCATCCGTGGGATTGTTTGTATCGACCCTTATCGTTGGTTCGATACTGAATTACGTTGTTGGAGCACTGATAAAAATTAGCGGCCTGGGTGGTCTCGATCGCTTGCTGGGCCTGATTTTTGGAACGGTACGCGGTGGCTTAATCATTCTCGCGCTGGTTATACTGGTGCCGACACTGGTTCCTGTAGAGCAAGATCCATGGTGGACTGCATCGGTATTGATTCCCTATTTTGTAGAGTTTGAGGCATGGGGCGTTGAAACTTGGACGTGGCTGAGAGAAATTTTAATGGGATGGATGTAATCAATGTGTGGCGTTGTTGGAATTTCCGGAACATCTGATATTAATTTGCAGTTATACGACGCGTTGACGATGCTTCAGCATCGGGGGCAAGACGCCGCCGGTATTGTGACTGAAGACAATGGTCAGTTTTATCAATGCAAGTCAAATGGTCTTGCCCGCGATGTTTTTCATCGGCGAGATATGATGAGGTTGATCGGTCAGGTCGGTATTGGCCATGTACGATACCCTACTGCTGGCAGTTCTGGCCCAGCCATGGCGCAACCAATGTATGTCAACTCGCCTTATGGAATTTGCATTGCGCACAACGGAAATCTGACCAATACCAGAGCGCTGCGATCAGATATTAGACAAACTGATTTGCGCCATCTAAACACTGATTCAGATACCGAGGTGCTTCTGAATGTATTCGCTCACGAGTTGCAAGTGCGCGGAAAACTAGCCCCCGAGAGCGTTGACGTATTCGCAGCAGTGGAGCATGTTCATCGCCGCTGCAGCGGTGCCTACGCTGTGGTTGGTTTGATTGCCGATCAAGGTTTATTTGCATTTAGGGACAGATTCGGAATTCGGCCGCTGTGTTTTGGCAAGCGACAGGGCCCTCGGGGATTGGAATATGCGGTGGTCTCAGAGAGTGTGGTTTTAGATAGTCTAGGCTTTGAGCTGATCCGTGATCTGGATCCCGGTGAGGCACTGTTCGTCGATAAATCGGGGCAACTCCACCTCAGGCAATGCGCCGAGACGCATAGTCTAGTGCCATGTATTTTTGAACATGTCTATTTCGCCCGGCCAGATTCCATGCTTGACAATATTTCGGTGTATAAGTGCCGCCTGAGAATGGGTGAGCGATTGGCGGACAAGGTACTCCGTCTGCGGCCGGATCACGATATTGATGTTGTTATTCCTATTCCTGATACCAGTCGAGTGGCTGCTCAGGCTCTCGCTGAACGGCTAGGGCTTAAGCTGCGCGAAGGCTTTATGAAGAACCGCTATATTGGACGTACCTTTATTATGCCGGGGCAAAAAGAGCGGAAGAAGTCCGTGCGCCAGAAATTGAATCCGGTAAAGTTGGAGTTCGCAGGAAAAAACGTGCTGTTGGTCGATGACTCCATCGTTCGGGGCACGACCTCTAAGGAAATAATCCAGATGGCCCGCGATGCGGGTGCAAAAAACGTCTATATGGCATCTGCAGCACCGGGAGTGCGGTTTCCAAACGTCTATGGCATCGATATGCCGGTGGCCTCGGAGTTGATTGCCCATGGGCGTAGCGACGATGCGGTAGGCCATGCGATCGGTGCGGATTGGATGATCTATCAGGACCTAGAGGACTTAATAGCTGCTGCATCGGAGGGCAACGCAAGCATCGATAGGTTCGAATGTTCGGTGTTCGATGGCGCATACGTGACGGGCGATGTCGATCGGGCATATTTAAATAATTTAGAGCAATTGCGCAGTGATTCGATCAAAAACTCCGAACAATTAGCCATGGACTTGGATCGGCCACAAACCATTGGTATTCATAACAACAGTGAGCGAGCCAACGGCTAAGCGCTGTAAGAACGGATTAAATGACCATTAAAAATCCCGAAAATATGCATTTTGAGTCGATCGCCATTCGCGGAGGCTATCGACGCACTCAAGAAAATGAGCATTCAGAGGCCTTATTTCTCACTTCTAGCTACATTTTTGAAAGTTGCGATACCGCGGCAAAGTATTTTAATAATGAACTGCAAGGCAACGTTTACTCTCGCTACAGTAATCCGACCGTGCGTACTTTTGAGGAGCGTTTGGCAGCTCTTGAAGGTGCTGATCGCGCAGTTGCGACTTCCTCTGGGATGGCGGCAACGCTGAGCGTGGTAATGGGATTGCTCAGCGCTGGGGATCATATTATTTGTTCGCGCGAGGTCTTTGGCAGCACCATTACGCTGATGGATAATACCATTAGCAAGTTTGGTGTGGAGATCAGCTACGTCGCTTTAACCGATATAAATGGTTGGCAAAAAGCCATTAAGCCGAATACTAAGATGTTGTTTTGCGAGTCGCCCTCTAATCCCTTAAATGAAGTCGCCGACTTGGAAGCACTGGCGGCATTGACTCGGCAGGCCAATTGTCTGCTGGTTGTTGACAACTGTTTTTGTACCCCGGCGTTGCAGCGGCCATTGCAGTGGGGCGCGGACATCGTTGTTCACTCTGCGACGAAATATATCGACGGGCAGGGGCGTTGCCTTGGTGGCGCAGTGGTCGGTAGCGATGAACTCATGGCACCGGTGATTGGATTCCTCCGTTCAGCGGGGCCGACAATGAGTGCATTTAACGCCTGGGTTTTTCTTAAAGGCTTGGAAACTTTGAGTTTGCGCATGCGAGCACACTCCGCCAGCGCCTTGCAGCTGGCGCTGTGGTTAGAGCGAAAAGATCAGGTGATAAAGGTTAATTACAGTGGTCTAAAGCAGCATTCTGGCCATGCGCTCGCGTGCAAGCAACAAGATGATTTTGGTGGCGTTTTATCATTCCAGGTCGAGGGTGGTCGAGACGCAGCTTGGCGTTTTATCGATGCCACTCAAATGCTCTCGCTGACAGCCAATTTAGGCGATTCTAAAACCACTATCGTTCATCCAGCGAGCACCACCCACAGCCGTCTGACCAGCGATCAGCGCAGTGCGGCTGGCATCACCGAAAACTTGATTCGGGTTGCGGTAGGACTTGAGAATATAGAGGATATCCAGCGAGATTTAGACATCGGTTTTGGTGTTATCTAAACATTGGCGCCGCAATCTGGCAGGCGTTAATGAAAGGGGGAGGGCCTATGTACAAGAAGTCTGAAATGGTTAGCCGCGAGCAGAGCTTGCCAGGTCGTTCAGATCCAATGGAGTTAAACGCTACTCATTTTTTGACCGCTGAATCGATGTTCCCTCCCTTTCCATCGGGCCGGCATTGGTGTTATTTTGCCATGGGCTGTTTCTGGGGTGCGGAGCGCCGGTTTTGGTCGCAACCGGGGGTTGGCGTGACGGCGGTTGGTTACATCGGCGGCTATACGAAAAATCCCAGCTACGAAGAGGCATGTTCCGGTTTAACCGGACATACCGAGGCTGTTCTGGTGGTGTATGATCCTGCGGTCACCGGTTTTGAGCAATTACTCAAGGTCTTTTGGGAATCCCATGATCCCACGCAGGGCATGCGTCAGGGTAATGATATAGGTAGCCAATACCGCTCTGGTATCTATTGCATGTCAGACAATCAACTGGCTGCGGCGCTGCAGTCAAAGGCGTCTGTTCAACAACAGCTCGATAGATTGGGGTATGCGTCGATTACTTCAGAGATTGTGCTGGCAGCAGATTTTTACTATGCCGAGGGTTATCACCAGCAGTATTTGGCGAAAAATCCAGGCGGTTACTGTGGACTGAAAGGCACGGGTATTGAATGTGCCTAGTTGACGATTCTCTACTGAATTAAGGCGCTAACGCCTGACTATGGTGGTGGCATCGCGTTCAATATGACCGGCGCTTCAGGCGTAATGAAGAGATCATTCAGCCGGGTTAGGTCTAATTCGGTTGCTTGCTTTTGCAAATCTGCGTATCAGCACCATACTCTGACGCAGCGCGTTGCGCCGATTTGAAGCGGGTCACTTGCCGCGTTAAGCGCGGTTTCGTACAACTTTGCCCAACTCAAATGGTATTGACCAAGCGATATTCGAGCGCAGTTTGGGCGTTGAATTTGTCGCTTATTCATTGGGGGCATTACCGTTGCATTTCAGCGCATCTGACGGCGCCGGTTCAGCGCTCGCACATATCAGATGCGCCGGATTCGGCCGCCAAACCGAGATCCACGACGCGCATTTTAAAAACAGTGTCGTCGGCCGCATACACCAGTTCCCAACGTAGCCATGATGTCCCATCTAAATGTCTTACCTATTTATGCCGTATCTATTTATGCCTTATCTATTTATTTCTTAGCTATTT
>CALGJN010000373.1:0-12661 GCA_937920185.1 uncultured Cellvibrionales bacterium
ACGGGTGTTGAGGTCAACGCTGTACTGCCATTTTCAACTGGCGTGATCGGCGAATTCCTCCCGATGGATCGCTTGCTCGGAGGACTTCCCGCCGCCGTCGAAGCGCTTGATGTATCCGGTTGGAACGATGCAGCCTCGGGTATTATGACCACAGACACTCGCCCAAAAGGCGCGAGTCTGAAGGTGCCGATGCCGTTTTCGAAAGAGTCGAACTGTGCACCCGAGGCGACTATTGCGACCGCCGATCTGACCCTTACAGGGATCGCCAAGGGCTCTGGGATGATCAAGCCCAATATGGCGACCATGCTAAGTTTTATCGCCACCGATGCCAAAATTGACGATGAGCTGTTGCATCGGGCACTGCGTCTTGCCGTTGATAAGAGCTTTAATCGCATTACCGTCGATGGTGATACATCGACCAACGACTCGCTGGTGTTGGTGGCCACCGGACGTGGTGAAGTGGTTATCGACGAGGGCAATTTTGAGCAGTTTTTAGCTCACCTGACAGCGATTTGTGGCGATCTAGCGCGAGCCTGCATTCGCGATGGCGAGGGAGCCGAAAAGTTCGTCAGTATTGTCGTTAAGAGCGCGGCTAGTGACGAAGAAGCTTTGGCAACTGCTTACACGGTGGCCGAATCACCGCTAGTGAAGACCGCGCTCGGCGCATCTGATCCAAACTGGGGGCGGATACTCGCGGCGGTGGGCCGTGCGCCGATCGCCAACTTGGACATAAGCCGCGTCGAGATATCGCTTAACGGTGTCGACATCGTTCGCGGAGGTCAACGATCAGCCGATTACACTGAGCAGGCAGGCGTCGATGCGATGCAGGCTAAAGATATAGAAATTCGTATCGGGCTGGGTCGCGGCGGCCACAGCGAGACGGTCTGGACCACCGATCTCGGTTACGATTATGTGCGCATCAATGCCGAATATCGTACCTGATCGCCGGCCCGTTGGGTTGATGATATGGCTGTGATAGCGGTTGCTGCCGGGGTGCTGATGGATGCCAAAGGTCGGGTATATATTACCCGTCGTGGAGTCCACCAGCATCAGGGAGGTCTATGGGAATTCCCCGGAGGTAAGTTGGAGGTCGATGAGACCGCTCGTCGAGCGCTCGATCGAGAACTGTTCGAAGAACTGGCCATTCGCGTGATCGATGCGCAACCCTACATACAAGTTGACCATGATTACGGTGATGTACAGATAGTACTGCACGTTTTTACCGTCTCTGATTATGCTGGAACCCCATGCGGAGCGGAGGGTCAGGAGGGTCGATGGGTGGCGCTAGAGAGCCTCACAGCGGTGGGTTCGAGTTACGCATTCCCGGTGGCCAACCAACCCATATTGGATAAATTATCGGCCATGGAATGACCCGGCAAGCGACTATGATGGGGCATTCAACAGCGCATCTGCAGTTAAGCATCGCTAGGTGGCGCGTTTGACAGCGCGGTGGGTCTCATAGGGGGCTTATTACCGTCACTTTTCGGCAATTAACCGCCAATTAATCGGCAATTAATTATCTGCAACCAATCATCTGCAACCAATTATCTGCAACTAATCATCTGCAACTAAAGCACGCTGCATTTAACAATCGCCGCCATACCGTGGCGGCGGTTAAAAGAGCATGATTTTAGCGCCGCCTGTGCCGATTTTTACCCGTCGCCGGGCGCGCTAGCAGCCTGACCCTGAGCGGCAATACCTGCGATCAGCAGCGCAAAGCGTCGGGGATATTGTCTACTCCAGTTGATCAGCAAGGTTTCCGTCTCGCCAGTTACATCTGCTAGCTGCGTAAAACTGTCGAACCCGGCGCGCTGTAATTCTTTGAGTGTTGTGGGTTCGACTTTATCGTTGTCGTGCATGAGCGCGCGCTGCAGAGAAATACTCTTGCGATGGTAACCCTTATTGGTGTAGTTGCAATCGCTGCATTCATTGCAGTAATTGCAATGGCTGCAGTTACTGCAATTATCGCAGCCTAGGCAAGTGACGCAGTCGATCGAATGGTTGCAGTTATTGCAGTCGTAACAGTTAACCGCGGCGCTGCAGTCAATACAGTTATTGCAGTTGTTACTACTGTTGCAATTTATACAGTTATAACAGTGCTCGCAGTGTCGGCAATCGCGACAATTTTTACTGTCGTTGCAGGCAATACAAAGCTTGCAACCATGGCAGTTGATGCAGTTTCGACACTCTATGCAATTGCTGCAATCGCGACAATTCCAACAACCACGGTTATTGAGGTTTTGCTCGCTATAATGCGGGTTGATGGCGGCAAAGGCCGCACTGACACCATTTTCACTGGGGTCTTGCCGCTTTAAAAAATCGTCTTCTGAGTGATAAACCCGGGTGCCCATCGAGGTTCTCCTAACGAGTGTGAGGGTAAAGATTGACGGGTTGCTTAAAAGTCTGCTTCCGCGTCTATGTCCAGCATATCGGGGCCGGCACTGGTAGGAATGCTGTAGCTCTCGCGAGCCCATTCACCAAAATCTAATTGTTGACATCGCGCTGAGCAAAATGGCCGAAAGGCTGAGGCACTCTCCCAACGCACATTGGCTGTACAGTTGGGGCAGTTGACTGTGGTTATATTATCGCTGGTCGGGTCAGTCGTCATGCAAAGATTCCAATGCAAGGTGTAAAAATGTTTCGTGTAACATCGTAATACGCGGCGCTACGGTGTCCAGCGTGAGGCTGTTATCGAAAACATAATCGGCGCGTCGCAATTTGTCATCGCGCGCCATCTGGCTGGCGATTATGGATTGAATCTGTTGCTTTGGATCGCCGTCTCGCTCTGCGGTTCGCGACAACTGAAGGGACTCTGGCAAATCGACCAGTAGCAAGGTATTGACCAGTTGATGCTGCTCGGTTTCTAGCAGCAGTGGCGATTCTAACATCACGTACGCACTCTCGGCGCGTTGCAGTTGGTCGACAATCCATTCGGCAATCAGGGGATGAAGCAGATTTTCTAGCCAAGTCTTTTCTAGTGGTTGCGAGAAAATGAGTTGGCGCATTGCTGCACGGTTCAGCGTACCGTCGTTTTTAATCATCTTTGCGCCAAAGCGATCGGCGATGATATTCAGCGCGGGCATTCCAGGCTCTACTACTTTTCTGGATGCTTGGTCGGCATCCACCACCTCAATACCCAGCTCTCTGAATCGCTGTGCAATAGTGCTTTTACCGCTGCCGATCCCCCCGGTTAAACCGACGATGTAGGGGTCATAAGACACCGTATCGAGACTCTATTGTAGGCACATGTGATCGCATGGGCATCATTATAACCACGATATTGTTAAATGCTAAATAATCGCACATAACCGCCCTGTAGTTGCTCGCCAAAATAAAATGCCGCGAAGCCGGCGGCCGCCAAAAAGGGTCCAAAGGGGATCGGTTGGTCTCTGCTGCTGCGCTTGAGTAATATTGCCGTCACACCGATAACCGCTGCCGTGAGCGATGCAAAAAGAACCAACATGGGGAGTAATTGCCAGCCCAACCAGGCACCCATGGCAGCGAGTAATTTAAAGTCGCCGTAGCCCATACCCTCTTTGCCAGTCGCCAGTTTGAACATCCAAAAGATGCCCCAAAGCGATAAGTATCCTGCGATGCTGCCCAACACTGCCGCATCGAGGGGCGTGAAGTGGCCATCTAGGTTGACCCATAGACCGATCCACATTAGCGGCAAAGTTATCTGATCGGGTAACAATTGTTCCCGCAGATCGATAACGGCGAGCACGATCAAGGCATAGCTGAAAATTAATGCGTAGACGGCCGTTAGGTTGGCACCGAAGTGCCAGACGGTGGCTGCAGTAACGATTGCAGTGGTGATTTCCACTAGGGGATACTGTATCGATATTGCGCTGGAGCAATAACCGCAGCGTCCCCTGAGAAATAGGTAGCTAAAAACCGGGATATTGTGCCATACGGACAACGTTTGTTTGCAGTGCATACAGCGCGATCGAGGCCAGGCTATGGTAATAGTTGTGGGTTCTTCGCTAGCCGGTAATTGCAAAAAATCGCGTGAATCTCGTCGCCACTGCGCCTCTAACTGAAGCGGTAATCGAAGAATCATCACGTTTAAAAAACTGCCGAATAGCAGTCCATACAGAGCAGCCATCACTATCCATTGTAGGTTTGATAAATCCATTATTGCTCCGCTTTAAATAAATTTCAGGCCGTTTTCGACTAGATCACCGCTCCGAGTTCGAAGATCGGCATATATAGCGCCAGTATTATAGCCCCAATCAATAGAGCCAAAACTACCATAATCGCCGGCTCCAATAAATCGATAAATCGTTGAATGGTGTTGTCTAGATCCTCCTCAAATTGTATTGCTGCCGCGTTGAGCATTTGTTCCAGCGCGCCACATTGCTCTCCGATTGCGACATATTGTTGCAATACAGCTGGAAATAGCGGCTCGTCCGCAAACGCGCGACTCAGAGACTCGCCGGCAATCAAGCGTTTTTCTGCAACTTTAAGCGCTGCGTTGTAGGCTTGATTACCCGTGCATTGGGCCGCAGCCTGCAGGGCGTCGACGATCGGAAGGTGAGATGCAATAGTGGCTGCGAGAGTGCGGCTCAAGCGCGCCGTAGCGGTTTTTTGTACCACAGGCCCTATCAGTGGCGTTCGCAGTAGTTGTCGATCCTTAAAGTGGCGCAGTGTTTGGCTTCGTTGTAGCGCATAGCGGGTCATTATAATTATCAGGGTGAGCGCCACGACCAACGTCGCTGCGTAATCTACAACAAAATTAGATGCGGCGATTAGAGCCACTGTGGCGGGTGGGAGTTGGGCGTCAAAATCAGCGAAGTTGGCGGCGAATTTCGGCACCACCGTGATCAGTAATAGCAGGGTGACTGCGACAGACAAAATCATCACTGTAATTGGGTAGGTCAGCGCTTTCTTTAGTTGTAAGCGCAGTGTTTCGCGCTTGGCGCTGTCGCTTGCCAAGCGTTGTAACACGCTTCCTAGAGTGCCAGATATTTCGCCATTGTGGACAAGTTGACAAAATAATGGATCAAACTGCTGGGGGTATTTTGCCATGGCGCGTGACAATGCCTCACCGCCGGCAAGGTCGCTACGGATATTTTTTAGCATTTGTCGCATGTTGGATTGACGGTTGGCAGTGCAGGCGATATCGAAACAATTCAATAGCGGAATTTCAGCGCTGATCATAGTCGCCAATTGGCGCACGAAGTGGTGTATCTGTCGATGTGTTATCGCACTTTGCCAGGTAAATTTGGGGTGTAATCGGCGCTTCAGCGACAGCGTTATAATGGACTGTTCGCGCAGCGCGACGCGCGCTGCGCGCTGGTCAATGGCTTCGATAGCGCCCTCGACATTGACACCTTGAAGCGTTTTTCCGGCGTAGTAAAAGTGCGCCATGATAGAAAATTCCGCGATCGTGGCCGGGGCGTTTGCGCGATTGATACCGTCCAATCATCGCTATCGATAAAGCCTCACTCTAGCACAGCTAGATTTGGGTTTATCGGTATGGCTTCACAGTAAACGGGTGCGTTTGCGGTTTTCTTTTGTCGCTCGATGCTATTAGGTGGAATCAATAATTCGCATGGATAGATCGATCGCGGCAATATGTTTGGTGAGGCTGCCAGAGGATACATAGTCGATACCCGTATTTTGATATTTTTCCAGATCGGTCTCGGTGAGATTGCCGGACACTTCGATTTCTGTTCCAGCCACGTCGATCTCGCTGAGGGCGCTGATATCCTCGGTAGAAAAGTTATCCAGCATAATCGCATCGGCGCCAGCGCTCAGGGCAAGTCGCAGTTCGGCGATATTTTCCACTTCGATTTCAATGCGCTTGTCCGCGCTTATGGCGCGCGCCGTGCGAATGGCCGATTGAATACCGCCACAGGCGGCGATGTGGTTTTCTTTGATTAAAAAGGCGTCGAACAGCCCGATGCGGTGATTTTCGCAGCCACCGACTGCGACCGCATATTTTTGCGCCAGCCTCAAACCGGGTATGGTTTTGCGGGTATCTAAAACCCTCAACCCAGAACCGCTGGCGCTCTGCGCGTAGCGGCGAGCGCAGGTTGCGGTGGCGGACAGCGTCTGCAAAAAATTAAGCGCAGTGCGTTCACCGCTGAGCAACCCCCGCGCGTCTCCTGTGAGGGTTGCCAGAATTTGTCCAGCCGTCACCTGTGATCCCTCGTCAGCATTCCACTGTAGGCAGATTCTGTGATCCAACTGTTTGAAGACCTCATCGGCCCACGCCTGTCCGCACAGGACGGCTGGTTCGCGCGCGATGATCTGGGCCCTAGCCACTGCGCCCTTGGGAATGAGCATCGCGGTGATATCGCCGCTGCCGATATCCTCGTGCAGCGCGCGGGCAATACAGATTGGAATGTCGCGCTGGGTGGCGGGGGATAGTTCGGGGATTTGCATAGCGTGAGGGCCCTACTAAAAGTCACTAAATAAAGTCACTAAATGAAGCGCCGAATTACCACCGCGGCGCGATCAGGATTGTACCAGTAATGCACTTGCGCGTGGGTTGTCTGGGGCGTATGAGAGCGATAATATTCATCTCATTTACTTTCCATGCTCGGTCAATGACCGATATACTCATGCTTGTTTTTCGGAGAATTGAACTGTGACCAAACCCTCAATGCCGTCGCACTGGTTGGCGGTCGATCGGTCGGTGGAATCGCCGAATGCCGATGAGCGTCCGTCCGGTGCCGAGATCAACTTGCTAGTTATCCACAACATAAGCTTGCCGCCCAACGCATTTGAAGGCGACTTTGTCGAGCAGTTGTTTACCAATCGACTGGATGCCAACCAACACCCGTATTTTTTGTCGATTGCCGACCTTCGTGTATCGGCGCATTTGTACGTTCAACGCTGCGGGCGGGTGACGCAATTCGTCGCACTCGACCGGCGTGCTTGGCACGCTGGGGTGTCTAGTTTTTGCGGCGTCGAGGCCTGCAACGACTACTCCATCGGCATCGAGTTGCAGGGCGCTGATCATATCCCCTATACCGAGCATCAATATCGAGCACTCGCGCGTCTAACGCGAGCTATTCAGCAGCGCTATCCGGCGATCACCGCCGATCGGATTGTCGGCCACAGCGATATCTCACCGGGCCGCAAAACTGATCCTGGCGACGCCTTTGATTGGCAGCATTATTTAGCGCGTCTGTAAAGCAGCGTGTCGGTGCGATGCGGCTTTAAACGACTTTCTGAGTCGCTATGCGATGTTTGATTAAAAATAAAACCAAAAATACAGCCGGAAGCCCGGTCGCCGCTGCGTACACGAAAAACCAAGAATAGCCGACAGCATCGACCAATAGACCTGAAAACCCACCAAAAAATTTGCCCGGTAGGGTCATTAATGAGCTGAACAATGCATATTGGGTCGCGGTGTAGTGTCGATTGACCAAACTCGATAAAAAGGCGATGAACACCACATTAGACATCCCCCCAGCAAGGTTGTCAGCGCTGATAACCCACGCCAGCCAGGTCAAGTCAGGGCCCTTTTGGGCCATCAAGGCAAACAGTAGGTTGGTCAGTACCACCAATACAGCGGTTAACAATAGCGGCCGCATGATGCCCATTTTAATCACCAACACGCCGCCAATCGCCGAGCCTAAAATGGTCATGCCAAAGCCAAATGCCTTGGCGACACCGGCGATCTCAGATTTGCTAAATCCCAATTCGAGGTAAAAGGGGTTGGCCATCACGCCCATGGTAATGTCACTGATGCGAAACATGCCAATAAACACCAGTAGTACGAGGGCGTGTCGCCCATATTCGGCAAAAAAAGCATGAAAGGGCGCATACACCATAATCAGCGCGCGCTGCAGTTTGTTTGCTGCTGACCCCTGCGGCAAGCCACTGAAGTTTTCTAACAGCGACTGTTCCAGCACGCCCCAGCGCGTTTGCGACGCATGGGATGGCTCTTTGATTAGCAAGGTGGTGCATAGGCCGACCAACATCGCCAGCGCCATGACGTTATAGGCTGACTCCCAGTCCGCGCTGTCGGCTATGAAAAGGGCGCCGGCTCCAGCGATCAACAGCGCAAATCGGTAACCAAAAATATAACTAGCGGCCATCGCAGCCTGCAAGTCGTCTTCTGCAGACTCGATGCGGTAGGCGTCGATACAAATATCTTGGGTGGCAGAGCAGAATGCCACCCAGACGGCCCATGCAGCCATCGTCCAAAGCGATTCAGCGGGATCGGTAGCTGCCATACCCAATAATCCGACGAGCAGTCCTACTTGGGCCAATAGCATCCACGATCGGCGAGCACCTAGGTGCCGGGTCAGGCCGGGAAGCGCGAGATTATCGACCACCGGTGCCCAGAGTACTTTGATCGAAAAGGTGATGCCGACCCAACTGAAAAAGCCAATGGCCGAACGCTCCACGCCGGCCTCACTGAGCCATGCGGACAGGGTTGAAAATACCAATAAAAATGGTAGCCCTGCGGAAAAGCCTAAAAATACCATTGTTACCACGCGCCGATGGGCGTACACCAATAGCGCTGTTAGCCAACTGTTCGACGACTGATCTTTAGGTTCAGGTATGGGAGAGCTATGTTTTTCCAATCTGCGGGTCTCTGTTGGTACGATGCATGAATTAGCCACTTTGACGTTTGGCGATCATATCAGTTTTTATCGCTGTCGGTTTTGGCCGCTCAAAATACCCGCGGGTTGCAGGTATCTGGATTCTTTGCTGCGGCCTTTGCTGGGCATCACCGGCGAAACGCTAAGTCGAAATAGACGAGACTGCCTCCTTCGGCTAAGCTATGGTTAAAAAGGACGTGCCGATGCGGTTTTTACTGCTGTTGTTTATTGCTATGCCGATTATTGAAATGTGGCTGTTGATCAGTGTCGGTTCTGAGATCGGCGCATTGGCCACCATAGGTTTGGTGTTGGCGACGGCGCTCATCGGCGCTGGGTTGTTGCGCCATCAGGGATTGCAGACGCTGTGGTCAGTGCAACGAAAATTGGCCGAGGGCCAAATGCCAGCGAGGGAAATTTTTTCGGGGATCATTTTGGCGGTCTCTGGTGCTCTGCTGTTGACTCCCGGGTTCGTCACCGATGCGTTCGGTTTTGCTGCGCTAGTCCCGGGTTTACGAGATCAATTGGCAGTGCTAATAATGCGTAAAATGGTTGTCGGTGGAGTATCCATGTCGACAGTAAACCCAACTTTTGAAGCGCATGATCGTGGAGCCGATGAGCGCGATCGAGTCATCGATGGCGAGTACATAGAGCGCGATGATCGGCGCTGAGCGCACGAGGGTTGCGAGTAATCCAACATTTACAAAAATTTGTGCAATAAATCGTAAAAATATCTGCTCAAACCTTGAAAAATTCCGCAACTGCCTCCACATACTTATCGATTGCAAAATGTCTATCATTTGCAAGTAACTATCGAGCGCAAGCAACCATCTACTAATTGCAGATAGATTAACCGGAGAAGAAGAGTATGAAAATTCGCCCATTACACGATCGAGTCATCGTTCGTCGGCAAGAAGAGGAACAAACAACCGCTGGGGGCATATTGTTGCCAGGTTCAGCACAGGAAAAACCCAACCAGGGCGAGGTCGTTGCCGTTGGATCTGGCCGCGTGCTAGATAGCGGTGAGACGCGAGCAGTCGATGTCACTGTTGGCGACATCGTGGTATTTGGCAAGTACGCCGGCAGCGATACCATTGAGATTGACGGTGAAGAGCTGGTTATTCTTAGTGAAACCGACATCAAGGCTGTGCTACAGGCCTAACGAAACAAAGAATTTGTGTCATAACCCTATTTTTGAAAGGAAAAAATCATGGCAGCTAAACAAGTAAAATTTGGTGACAGTGCCCGTCAAGATATGCTCGAGGGCGTAAATATACTGGCGAATGCGGTCAAGGTCACGCTCGGCCCCAAGGGTCGAAACGTCATTTTGGACAAGGCGTTCGGTGCACCTACAGTGACTAAAGACGGCGTTTCTGTAGCCAAAGAGATTGAATTGAGCGACAAATTGCAAAATATGGGCGCTCAAATGGTCAAAGAGGTGGCTTCCAAGGCATCTGATGACGCGGGCGACGGAACCACGACGGCGACTGTCTTAGCGCAGACGATTGTTAATGAAGGTCTAAAATCGGTCGCCGCGGGCATGAATCCGATGGACCTAAAGCGCGGTATAGACCGAGCGGTAGTGGTAGCGGTTGCCGAGATTGCAGCGATCGCTAAACCCTGCTCTGAGTCTAAGGAAATCGCTCAGGTGGCCACTATTTCGGCAAACAGTGACACCCAAGTGGGTGATATTATTGCTGATGCGATGGGCAAAGTGGGTAAAGAGGGCGTGATTACTGTCGAAGAGGGATCGGGTTTGGAAAACGAACTCGACATCGTCGAGGGTATGCAGTTTGACCGTGGTTACCTCTCTCCGTACTTTGTTAACAATCAGGAAAATATGAGTACCGAACAGGATGCGCCACTGATCCTTTTGGTCGACAAGAAAATTTCCAACATCCGTGAATTGTTGCCATTGCTTGAAGCTGTCGCTAAAGCGGGTAAGCCGTTGATGATTATTGCCGAAGATGTCGAGGGCGAAGCTCTGGCGACCTTGGTGGTGAATAATTTGCGCGGTATTGTCAAGGTTGCCGCTTGTAAAGCGCCAGGCTTTGGCGATCGTCGCAAGGCGATGCTCGAAGATATCGCCATTTTAACTGGCGGCACTGTGATTTCAGAGGAAGTCGGTCTGGACCTCGAGTCGGCAACCCTGGAGCACTTAGGTACCGCCAAGCGCGTGGCTATGACCAAAGAAAACACTACCTTGGTGGACGGCGCCGGTGATCATGCTGCGATCGAAGCACGAGTCAAACAGATTCGCGCGCAGATCGAAGACACTAGCTCTGATTATGATCGTGAAAAACTGCAGGAACGCGTGGCTAAATTGGCCGGCGGTGTTGCCGTAATCAAAGTAGGTGCTACCACCGAAATCGAGATGAAAGAGAAAAAAGCACGCGTTGAAGACGCACTGCACGCGACCCGTGCGGCGGTTGAAGAGGGTGTTGTTGCTGGCGGTGGCGTTGCGCTGATTCGGGTCCTGCAAAAGATCGAAGGCTTGACCGGTGAGAACGATGATCAAACCGTAGGCGTCGGTATTGCCCGACGTGCCATGGAGGCACCTCTGCGCCAGATCGTCGAAAATGCCGGCGATGAAGGATCTGTAGTGGTTGATAAAGTCAAGCAGGGTACAGGCAACCATGGCTACAACGCGGCATCCGGTGAATACGGCGATATGATCGCTATGGGTATCCTCGATCCGGCGAAAGTAACGCGGACCGCACTCCAAGCGGCGGCCTCGATTGCGGGCTTGATGCTAACGACCGAAGCGATGGTCGCCGAAGTGCAAGACGATAAAGGTGCACCAGCAATGCCGGATATGGGTGGCATGGGCGGTATGGGTGGCATGGGCGGCATGGGCGGTATGATGTAACTCTGCCAAGCCAATAAAAAACCCCGCCAGAGATAGGCGGGGTTTTTTTATGTCTGTTATACTCGTGACAGAAATCGAACCCATGACGGGTAGCCGGTAAGCACCCATGTTGGGCTTGTGTGGCAGCAACGCAATGATGCTGACCTCGCCGCATACACTATGACTCGGAGTTTGTAATGACGATTGAAACGATTAACTTTATCGCGCGTTGGGGGCATGTACTGTTCGGAATTACCTGGATAGGGATGCTGTATTATTTTAATTTTGTGCAGGGCGGTTATTTTAAGCAAGCGACGCCTGAAGGGCTTGCCGATGCCAAGCAGAAATTGGCGCCCAGTGCGCTCTGGTGGTTCCGTTGGGGCGCCATGTTTACATTTCTTACCGGAATAGTATTGCTCGGTGGCGTACAACATTATGGCCAAATGAATAACTACATTATCATTGGCTCGACCATGGGTATTATTATGGCCGCCAATGTATGGATGGTTATTTGGCCAGCGCAGAAAATTGCCTTGGGCATGATCGAGGGCGATGCGCCGGCCGCCGGCGCTAAAGCACTGCTGGCATCGCGAACCAATACCTTACTGTCGGCGCCCATGCTGTTTGCCATGCTGGCAGGTCCTCACTACGCGGGCCATGGCTACGGTACTGCCGTCGGCGGCGCTGGGCTTATCGCCGCGTTGGTGGTGATTGGCGTGCTCGAGGCGAATGCGATCAAAGGTCGATTAGGACCTATCGCTTCTGTTCGCGGGGTCATCGTTAGCAGTCTCGTATTGACCGCGGTATTTGCGCTGATGATCAATATGTTGTAGCCGCAGCGGCCGAGCATCGCTGCGATTTATGGTTGCCAAGGCTGGCTTTTGGCCGGCCACTTATAACAACGCTGGATGACCAACGAACGAGCGTCAACCCGCGCAGTTTTAGACTTGACCGTTATAGATAATGCGCGACTCGGTAAAACTTACATGCCGACGTAATTAATTTAACTTTTTTACCCGGTTCCCCGCGTTTTACTGGGTAGAAATTGGGGCGAGTGGTCTCTGCGAAGCCGCTTTATTCGAGAGCGGCGCATTTCGAGACCAGCGCACTTGTTAGTAACGTATTCGAGACCACTTTCTGCCAAACTACTCATTTCGAAACTACTCATTTCGAAACTACTCAATTCGAAAGCAATCATATTCGAAACTATTCAATTCGGAACCACTCCATTCGGAACCACTCCATTCGAAAC
>CALGJN010000374.1:0-6653 GCA_937920185.1 uncultured Cellvibrionales bacterium
TAAAAGAAAAGCGCTTCCTGCCCTTTTTTATCACCCAATTTCTTGGCGCGTTTAACGACAATATCTACAAAAATACTTTGCTCATCATCATTGCGTTCCAACTCGCCAACGCCAATACACTGACTAATTTAGCCGCGGCGCTGTTTATTTTCCCGTTTTTCTTATTCTCTGCGTTTGCCGGTCAACTGGCCGACAAATATGAAAAATCGGCGCTGATGCGCAAGATAAAAGCCTTTGAGATATTCGTCATGTGCTTTGCCGCATGTGCGTTTTATTTCGACAATACCCAATACCTTTTAGGCGTACTGTTTTTGATGGGCACGCAATCGAGTTTTTTTGGGCCGGTGAAATTTGCCATTATCCCGCAACATCTCAAGGAACATGAACTGGTTGCCGGCAACGGTATTGTCGAAGGCGGTACTTTTATTGCCATACTGCTCGGCACCATCATCGCGGGACCGCTGGTTCAGTTGGAAAATAGCACCAAGGTGATTTCGGTCATCGTCATCGTGCTGGCTATTCTGGGCTGGTTTAGCAGTCAATTTATCCCCGAGGCCAAAGCTTCAGACAAAGACCTTAAACTTAACTACAACTTGTTTACGCAAACTTGGAGAACCTTAAAAATAGCCAGCGAGCAACGCGTGGTGTTTTTGTCGATATTGGGTATTTCTTGGTTTTGGGCGCTCGGCGCAGTCTATCTGACACAATTCCCTAGCTACGCCAAAAACGTGATCGGCGGCGACGAATCCGTCGTTAGCGTGCTGCTGGCGATGTTCACGATCGGCATCAGTATTGGCTCATTGCTGTGCAGCAAATTATCCGCCGATCGCGTCGAACTGGGTTTGGTTCCTTTCGGTTCGATCGGTATGTGTGCCTTTGGAATCGATTTGTTTTTTGCCGGCTCCGCAACGTTTACCGGCGAATTGCAAAGCGCCGGCGATTTTTTTGCCAACCTACTCGCCAACGGCAGCTATTTACGGGTGATGATAGACCTCATACTGATTGGCGTCTTCGCCGGTCTATACGTGGTGCCCTTGCAAGCGATTATCCAGCAGCAAAGTAACCCGCGGTATCGCTCGCGGATCATCGCCGGCAACAATATTTTAAATTCGTTGTTTATGGTGTCGTCGGCGCTATTTTCCATTTTATTTTTTCAATTTTCAGATTCAATCCCGCATTTATTTTTGTGTATTGCGCTACTCAATATAGTCGCCGCCGCTTATATCTACAGCTTGGTGCCTTTATTTCTTATTCGATTTATCGTCTGGATGCTTATCAATACGATGTATCGCATCAAAGAAAAGAACATTGCAAACATTCCCCACAGCGGCGCCGCGGTCGTCGTGTGCAACCACGTTAGCTTCGTCGATCCTTTAATTATCGCCGCCTGCAGTCCCCGACCTGCGCGCTTTATTATGGACCACAACATTTTCAAAAATCCGTTTTTAAGTTGGTTTTTTAAAACAATTGATGCTATCCCAATCGCGCCCAAACACGTCGACGCAGCCATCTATTACGCCGCCTTCGATGCTATTTCGGACGCATTGGACAACAACCAACTGGTATGCATCTTTCCCGAGGGAAAAATTACCTACAGCGGCGAAATGAATGAATTTAAGGACGGCATAGTAAAGATCATTCAGCGCAACCCAGTACCGGTCACGCCACTCGCTTTAAAAGGCCTGTGGGGTAGTTTCTTTAGCCGCAAAGACGGTCAGGCTATGAGTTCCCTGCCGGTGCGCTTTTTTTCTAAAATTGGCATTGTCGCTGGCGACACTGTAGCCGCCGAAGACGTCACCGCGTCGCTGCTGTTTGAACGCGTTCAAACACTGAGGGGCGATGCGCTTTAACCAAGCGCGACAGGTCGGCCACTCGGCAGCGGCGATGCAGCAACCGACCGAGCCCGCTTGCCGTTAATCCGGCCACCTAAACTACTCAGTGATGCCGTGTGCTCTCAACATAAACGCGTATTCCTCAGCATAATCCTTTAAGCGACCGTATCGACCGCTGTTGGCAAAGTGCCCGGCACCCATATTGATGCGCATCACCAACAAATTATTGTCGGTTTTCATCTCGCGCATTCGTGCGGTCCACTTGGCTGGTTCCCAATAGGTTACGCGCGGATCATTGAGGCCACCGCTGACAAACATCGGCGGATAGTCTCGCTTTTCTATGTTGTCGTAGGGCGAGTAACTTTTAATCAACGCGTAATCTTCAGCGCTTTCAATGGGATTACCCCATTCTTTCCACTCCGGCGGCGTCAATGGCAAGTTGGCGTCGAGCATGGTGTTTAAGACATCGACGAACGGCACACCTAAATTGACCGAACGCCATAATTCGGGGGCCTGTATAACTGCTGCCCCCATTAATTCACCGCCGGCACTGCGGCCCGAAATGGAAATATTGCCGGCGGCGACGTACTTCTCATCCACCAAGTAACGGGCCACGTCGACAAAATCGTTAAAAGTGTTGGTTCGTTTTTCTAACTTGCCATCGAGATACCAGTTATATCCCATCATCGAACCGCCACGAACATGGGCGATAGCATAGATAAACCCGCGGTCTAAAGCGCTTAACCGGTCGCTAGAAAATCTCGGCGCTATGGTCGCTGAATAGGCACCATAGCCATACAGCCACAGCGGTTGGCTGGCGTCTTGCTGCAGGCCTTTTTTGTACACCAAGGAGATTGGCACTTGAGCGCCATCTCGTGCGGTCGCCATCAACCGTTGGGTTTGGTACTCAGACTTGTCGTAACCCGATGGGATTTTTTGCACTTTGCGCGTCACCAGTTGCTTACCCACTGGATCGTAGTCATACACCGTGCTCGGGGTAATCATCGACTCGTAGGCTAGACGCACAAAAGATTGCCTAAACTCTGAATTGACACCGAGACCGGCGGTGAATAGCGCCTCTGGAAAAGCCACTTCGTGGCTGGCACCGTCGTAACCCCGTATATGAATTTTCTCTAAACCAGCATCTCGCGACTTGATCACTAAAAAGTCGTCAAACGTTTGCAGGCTCAGCAAGTAGGATTGATCCGAACCTTCGATCAAGGTTTGCCAATTTTTCTGACTTGCATCTTCGTCGTCGACTTTAACCAAGCGAAAGTTTTTATGGGTATCGTTGGCCAAAATGTAGAACTCGCCGTGGGCGTGGTCAATTTGTTGCGCAAAGCCATCGTTCCGGCTGACTATCTGCAGGGGTTCACCGCTGAAATCTGTCGGCACGACGTAACTTTCTTGCACTTCACCCTGTGCCGATACAATCACCAGAAATTCTTCGCTGCTGGTCTTAAAAAACCGAATAAAGAAGCCATCATCCTGTTCGTGATAAATCGTTTGATCGTCACTTTGATCGCTGCCTAAGCTATGTATTTGCAGATTTTTCGATTGCCAGCGCTCGGGTTCCAACAACGCGTACATAAGCTTGGTGCCGTCGGAACTAAACTCTAGCGCGCCTTCAACATCATTCAGGACATCATCAAGGTCTTTACCGGTTTGTAGGTTCACTATTGTTACCTGATATCGCTCGTCGCCCGCTGTATCATAGGAATAGGCTAAATACCGATTGTCTGGACTAATCACCCAGTCACCAATGACAAAATAGTCGTTACCCATCGCCAGCGCAGTTTCATCCAGAAAAACCGCCTCTTCTCCGGTCTTTAGATTTTTGCGACTGCGGGTTCGATACTCCTCTCCCTGCCGATAAAACCAACGATACTCATAGCCATTGGAGATATAGGGTACCGACGTTTCCTGTTCGTCTGTGCGGCCTTTAAATTCTTGGAAAACCGTCTCAACCAAATCAGCATTGGGCTTCAGAAAGCGTTGGTAGTAGGCATTCTCTTCTTCGAGATAGGCAATAATCGGCTGGTCGTCGACCGTTGGATAGCCTTGATCTTTTAACCAATGATAAGGATCACTCAAGGTCCGGCCATGATGCGATTGTTGAAACGGTATTTGTGTGGCGACCGGCGCGGCCACCGGCAATTGCGTCAATCGAGAGAATTCTGCTTCGGACATAGAGGGATCGCCATTTTGCGAGCAGCCAGCCAGCGTCAAGGCTGCGCTTACCGTGGTTAAAATAAAGATTGCGTGAATTAAATACATCGGTCTAATCTCTGTCTGCTTTTAAAAAGTTTAGACCCTCCGCACGCAATCAAATCGACGAATAGTCGTAACAACTCTTAACTCAATACTCAACTGCTGCTCACAACGCGGGATTGTCTATTGGCAACTGAACTCAAACATCCATTCATGACACCGGTTTTAGCGGCGGCACGCAACGTATGGTTTGGAGGTTTAACCGGACAAACAGTATGCCGCAACACGTCCTCGATGAGCACAAAAAATCTATCCACTGACATACAACTGCTTTTCAACTGACCGTAAAAGCCCGACGCTGCGGAATCTATCCCCAATGTTCTAAACACAGCGACTCCGCCGAGTTGCCACATCCTTTACATCGATGCGTTACCGAGCGCCAAAGATTGCAGCGCCTGCAAACTGATGACCTGTCCGTTTAGCTCAATCTCATTACCCATGGTTAATGTCAGTTGGTAGTGATCCGCGGTGACTTCTATCAGTGGGCTGTGGGCAATTATGCCAGCCACAATTGGCTGCAAGTCGACAAACGACTTGGCTAAAGACGCGTCAATATGACTATCCAGTTTTTTCAACGCCGCTTCGGGATCGGCCAAAAATAGGGGCATTTGCGCAAGGGTCAATGGCTCGAGCAAGAGTGAACTCAATGCTACGCTATTGTCCGTACCGTCAAGTTTGGCTTGCGCGGCGATTTTAATTTCGAGCCCAGGTTTGAGCATACTTTCAATAATCGGCAGCATTTGCAGCAGCGTATTTTGATCGCTGTTGGCCACATTAGAAGACTCTAGAGTCGCCAACCATTCTCGTTGCAGTTGCATCGAAAGCGCTTGATACTCAAGCAATGCTGCGGTATCCAAGCCATTGAGCTCTGTAGTTAGAGTAAAATCCTCAACGTCAGCGACAGTGGCATCACTGGTTTCCAGTGAGGCTATTTTGACGATGCTATAGCTATCGACATTGTCACCATTTTCGAGACTTTCTGAATACACCGAAAAACCGGCCAATGCGACCTCGTTGCCAGCGTTTTTTAGACTAAATGTATCCAAGCTCATGGCAAAGTCGCCGACGATAAACACGTCGGCAATCGCTTCTACATCGCCGGTAAAACTGATTTCCCCAAGACTAAAACGGCGGTTTTCATTTTCAACTTCAAAGGCGTCGACCTGCCCGTTAAAGGCCAAAGCGCTCATCGCTTGATTGGTTTCAATAGTCATAATGGCCCTTGGCGTCGACACCGATTGGCCATCAACGTCCAAGTTGGCAATCGCGTCAAATTCGAGCGTTTGGGTGATTTTTCCGAATGCCGACAGCGAACCATGCATAGATAACGGATCTACACCGGCCAATTGTTGCTCGACAAATTCTGTGTAAGCGCCAGCGCGCTCCAATTGACACGCGAAATCAACGCCCCATACGCCGTGCTGGCTGTCGCAAGAATATTCGATAGCGTCGTTACTTTGGAGTATTTTTGCCAACAATAACGGTGGCGTGTAGGCGTATTTAGCGCGGCTACTAGCAAACTCACGATGGTATGAAAGCACGTCAAGATCGCCGTATAACTTGGACTCTCGATTAATTGCGTCGACCCATTTTAAGGTCTGGGTTTCGGCTATTTTACCGCTCAGGTAGGGCGCACCGAGCAAGAGTGCTATGGTTAAAACAATGCCAATAAAAACTGATTTTTTCACCTGAAACTCCTTGTCATTTAGGCTCTGTTAAAGCGTGACGATCACGCATTCCAGTATAGACTGAATTACGCAACTGACTGAGGCGTCGCGTATGTCGCTGTTTATGTCGCTGTTTGTCTAGCTCTTTATCTCGTTCTGCAACGCGTTCTGCAACTCGTTCTTCATCTAGCTCTAAATCTAGTTCTAAATCTAGCTCTAAATCTAGCTCTAAATCTAGTTCGGATCGAACGAGATGGGCGATGTCAGCGCGGTGGCGGTAATTTGGATTATTGATCGACGCTAGATCGATGCATTCACAGAAAACCTGAGATTAACGCGAAGGTTCCACGAAGCATAATAGTCGCCAAGGACTACCCATCAGCAAGTAGACTCATGCGTTATGAGGCGAAAAAAAGCGCCCGTAGTCGATTGGTGATCGCCGCGAGGCCGAGCCAGACGAGCAGTTCCTGCCTAGCTGCGACAAAGCACTAAGGCTTGTCGTCTGCCGTCAGTCTCCGCAGGTATTCCAACTGTTGCTCCATCACCACCAGCGACTGCTGGGCTAGCCCTTCCTGAGTGGAGAAATGCACGCCGCGTTCGATCTTGTCATTCAGACGTCCAAGCTTCATGTTGATCGACTTTTCTGCATGGGTGATCGTCAGAGTCAACAGTAACGACACAAACATCGCCGACATCAAGGCATAGAGGCTCGCCGACATCGCACCAAATAGGCGCTTTAACGACTCTTCATTGGCAACGTTTTCGACCCCGGCATTAGCGCTGGAAATCACGTCGACCGCCGCACCCAGCGCAGCGATCAGACCAAGAAAGGTAAAAAACAAACCCACACCGACGAACACACTGGGCCAAGATTTTTTGTCCT
>CALGJN010000375.1:0-1890 GCA_937920185.1 uncultured Cellvibrionales bacterium
TAAAGCTTCGATAAAGGGCGCAACCTCGGTGATTTGAGAGCCTATGTGACAGTCGATCCCGAGCACGCGTACATGGGACATGGCCGCGGCGCGCGCATAGGTATCTTCAGCGCAGTCGATGGTGATACCAAATTTACTTTCTTTCAGCCCGGTGGCTATGTAGGGGTGCGTGCCAGCATCGACGTCGGGATTGACGCGCATCGATACCGGAGCGATTAGGCCCATGTCGCCGGCTGTTTGATCCAGCAGGCAAAGCTCAGCTTCAGATTCTACATTGAAGCAGTGAATGCCAACTTCGAGCGCGCGGCGCATTTCGTCGGCAGTTTTTCCGACGCCCGAAAATACCACCCTCTCGGCCTTGCCTCCGGCGATTAAAACGCGTTCCAATTCGCCCACAGAAACTATGTCGAAACCGGCGCCCAAGCGGGCCAGGGTTTGTAAAATGGCAATGTTCGAATTGGCCTTGACGGCAAAGCAAATCAGGTGCGGTTGGTTATTCAGGGCGTTTTGATAGTTGCCAAAATTTTTCTCTATAATACTTTGGCTGTAGGCATAACAAGGGGTCGAGTACTGCTGTGCAATATCACACAGAGGCACAGCGTCGAGCCAAAGCTGTTGATTTACCTGTTTGAGTCCAGTCATTCTTGCAGTGCCGCATCGCTGGGATAAAATGTCTCGGCCGATTCCTCGGGCAGGTACAGGTCGCCTTTATTGCCACAGCCATAGAGTACGGCGATGAGCGCGACCAGAGGTAGCGTAAGCATCAGTCTTCGCAGCATAGTTTTCCACCTTGTGTAGCCCGCAAGTATAGCCGCACTGGCGCAACACTCTCAAACTATTATACTGTCGATACAGTCACTGGAAAAATAATATGAACGAAACAGAGTACCGCCAACGAGTTGATGACCTAATGGAGCGCATTGAATACCAAATCGACGATTCTGGAGTTGATGTGGATTATGAAAATACCGGTGGGTTATTGACCATTACGGTCGAGAGTAACGCCAGTCAAATCATTCTATCTCGCCAGGCGGCAACCGGTGAAGTTTGGTTGGCCGATCGGTCGGGCGGCTTCCATTTTGTCTGGCAGCACGACGCTTGGCGCGACACCCAAAGTGGTGAACTGCTCTCTGACATGCTCAGTCGGGCGTTTCTGGCGCAGGCGGATGAATCGGTGGTCTTCTCCCTTTAGGTCTGGCCGCTATGACGGTCTAACGTATCTGCCACTAGAGGGTCAAAAAATTTATTCATTGTTTGCTGTTTGCGCAACTACAATAGTGCTGAGTAGGTTGGTGATGTGGAGGCGCTCTGTTGCGCTAGTGACAGAGACGAATCGGCAAATTTAGGATAATCTTATGGTGATAGATACGCTTGCTGTTTGGCATCAAATTGCTAGGGACCGCGACATTGCGGGTCTTGATGGGTTGCTGGCCGATCACTGTGTGTTTCATTCGCCAGTGGTGCATACGCCGCAGGTGGGTAAGGCCGTGACCACCCAGTATCTGGCCGCGGCCTTGCAGGTTTTTTTTAATGAAAGCTTTGTTTACACGCGTGAATTGACCAGCGACGATCATGCCATATTAGAGTTTCAGGTGGAAATTAATGGTATTACCGTGAACGGCGTGGACATGCTGACGTGGGACCACAGCGGTCAAATTATTGACTTTAAGGTGATGGTACGTCCACTCAAGGCGGTGCGTCTGATCCATGAAAATATGGGCAAAATGCTGGCTGCGCAACAACAACCGTCGTCGTAGCGCAAACAATGGCTGCGCTGGCCCCGTCACAACAGCGTCGGGCGCGGCGCTCTAATTCACAGCGCTCTAATTTACAGTTCTAATTCACAGTTCTAATTCACAGTTCTAATTTACAGCACTCGAAGATCAATTG
>CALGJN010000376.1:0-1851 GCA_937920185.1 uncultured Cellvibrionales bacterium
CGCTGGCGGCAATTTCCAAGCAGTCGGCGAGCACGCCAAAGGCGGTGTCTGAGGTGGTCGGTTCGGTCGAGGTGATACAGATCGGTGCCAATTCTTGGGTGTAGATTTCAATTGCCGAACTGGCTCCTGCAAGATGATAAAAAACGTTATCCGCCGTTACCTCGACAAGCTTGACCGAAAGATCCAGCGTCGTATGCGGCTCTGGACCTAGATCGAACCCTCTCTCGGGTGCTCGCTCTTGTTTTTGATCTTGACCTTCCTCTTGTTCGTGCTCTCGCTTTTTTTCGGCGATGTTCGCAGCGCGCTCTTGTGGGCTGTTACTCTCGTTAAACAATGCCTCGCAGACGACCTTTAAGCGCGTGCCGCGGAGGTTTTTGGCGTCGTCGATCTGGGCGAGGGTGACAGCGCGTATCGAGCCGCCCAACGCTTGGCTGCTCTGATGATGGGTCGCGCTGCTAGGATGATGGGTCGCGCTGCTGGCAGTTTTTGGATGCTCGAGATTATCGGTGTCGTCGAGATGATTGTCCGCAGCGTTTGGCATAAGGCCTCTGGCGAGGCTGTTAGCCTTTAACAACACGCTCGCCAGCGCGCAAGTCTTGACCTGCGAGTCATGGCCGTCTATATCGCCGGTTGGGTCGGTCTCGGTGATGCCGAGTTGCTGGCACATTGCCAGCGCCTCCTCGAGCGAGCATCGCGTCGCCTCCATGCGTGTCAAAATAAAATTACAGGTGGAGTTGAGCACGCCGCGAAAGCCGGTAATGCGGGCGCCACCAAGGCCATATTTTGCCAAGTTAAAGATGGGTACACCGTCCATCACCGCCGACTCAAACAAAAATAACGGTAGCCCAGCGTCGGCGGCGCGGGCACTGCCCCAGGCTCGCAAGCGATCGCCATAGCCGTGCACTACCACCGCCTTGTTGGCAGTAACCAGATGCATGCCGGCGCTGAGTGCCGCTTCAGCGAGACTCAGCGCCGGTTCGCCGGTGGCGTATACCGCCGGCGTGGTTTCTATAACAATATCGACGCCATATTGTCGTTGTAAGGCCTGCATGCTTGGCAGGGGTTGTTGCGTCAGGGGCGCATAATCGCCACGCTGGTAGACATCAATAAGCCAGTCATAGGCGAGCGCTCCCGACTGTTGGGCGCTCGCGGCGAAGCCCTTGCGGCGGGTGAAGACGCAGGCGATGTCGAACCGAACGCGATGGCTGTGCGCCAGATCGTCCGCTCGGTCGCGCAGCATTTCAACCAATGCTTGGCCGACCGAGCCATAGCCGATCAGGGCGATGCGTAAGCATTTTACCGGGGGTGGGGCGGTTTGTTTTTGCATGCGGTGGGTACTCGCGATGGGTGGTTAGGATCGATAACGCATCGATCCTCTCCTTAAGTCTAGCGGTAAATCATGATTTTTTCGCGTTTGAGTGACTGAATTCCAGCATGTTTTTTCGGCGGGTAATACTACCGCAACTGTTCGCTATGATTTGATCGGCCTCGGCATCACTGCAACAGCAACGTTTGTACAGCGTCGCGCGGCAAGCTTTAGCGCGCTTAGTCACTAGACTAGCTCAGAAGTTCCGCGGTGATCGCGGGAGGATGTTGTATATCGGCATAAAAATACCCAAAACGAGAACTAGATCACATTATTAGTCCGCGCTTTGAGAATATTCCTGCAATGCTAAAGGTAGATTATTGGCGTTGGTTTACGAGCAATAAAACGGTTTAAGTCAGGTGTTGCGATGGGTTATCGACAGCGTAAACACCAGGGTTTTTTGTCGATTATTGCTAACGGCGTCCAAGAATTTATCAATTTATGGACTAAGTGATTTCAGGGAGAGAAATATGAAAAAGACAAAA
>CALGJN010000377.1:0-6762 GCA_937920185.1 uncultured Cellvibrionales bacterium
ATGTAGTGTTTAGGCATTTTAATAACACTAAATGTAGGATAGAATTCTATTCTCTAGTTCGATTTAGCTAGCGACAATAAAACGCTTAAAGCGGCAGCGAACAGACGCCAATCGGTGGAAACAGACAATGCCAACCCGCTGGCGGTAACCGCGCCAGCGGCAAAAATAAGAAGGAAGAAAGTATGAGTGTAGCAAAACTAAAGTCGGTGAAGGCCATCGCGGAATCCCGCGTAATCGAAATGCAAGACGCCTCGCTGGATATCTGGGATAAAAAGTACCGCCTCAAAGACAAGCAAATGCAGCCAGTCGACATCGATATCGATGCCACTTACAGTCGCGTTGCCAAGGCGCTTGCCAGCGTCGAAGACGAGCAGCAGCGGGCCCTATGGCAGGAACGCTTTGAATGGGCTTTAAAACACGGCGCGATCCCGGCTGGCAGAATCATCTCCAACGCCGGTGCCCAAGCTTACAAGCCAGCCACCTCGACCATTAACTGTACCGTATCAGGCACCGTGCCGGACTCGATGCAGGGCATACTTGAGCGCAACCTTGAAGCTGGGCTCACGCTCAAGGCCGGTTGCGGTATCGGTTATGAATTCTCTACCTTGCGCCCCAAGGGTGCCTACGTCTCGGGTGCTGGTGCCTACACTTCGGGGCCGCTGTCGTTTATGGATATTTTTGACAAGATGTGCTTTACCGTCTCTTCGGCGGGCGGGCGACGGGGTGCGCAAATGGCGACTTTTGATGTCAGCCACCCCGATGTTTTCGATTTTGTGCGCGCCAAGCGCGAAGACGGTCGACTGCGTCAGTTCAATCTCTCGCTGCTTATCACCGAAGAGTTTATTCAGGCGGTACGCGACAATGGCGAGTGGGATCTGACCTTCCCGGTCACCGCCAAAGAGGTCGATGGCGGCCTCGATATCAAGGGCGACGATATTGTCTGGAAGGCCTTTCCAACGACCGAGGGCTACGTCAAAAACAAACAGGGTCTGGTGGCCTGTCGTATCTACGAGACCATCCGCGCGCAAAAATTGTGGAACGCGATTATGTCGTCGACCTACGATTTTGCCGAGCCCGGATTTATCCTCATTGACGAGGTCAACAAAAACAACAACAACTGGTTTTGCGAAGATATTCGCGCCACCAACCCGTGCGGAGAGCAGCCGCTCCCACCCTACGGAAGCTGCCTACTCGGATCGGTCAACCTGACCAAGTTTGTGCGAAACCCGTTCACTGAAGCGGCCTATTTTGACTGGGATCAGTACACCGAGGTGGTCGCGGTCTTCACCCGTATGCTCGACAATGTGGTCGAAATCAACGGCCTACCGCTGGACAGACAGCGCGAAGAGATCGAATACAAACGCCGCCACGGCATGGGTTTCTTGGGCTTGGGGTCGGCCATTACGATGTTGCGAATGACTTATGGCGATGCCGAGTCGTTGGAATTCACCGAACGGGTATCGCGCGATATGGCGGTAGCGGGTCTGCAAACGGGCCTCGAACTGGCACGCGAAAAGGGACCTGCACCGATCATGAACGACGCGTTCAAAGTCACCGCTGAAATGCTCTTTAAGCAGCCTGATCTGGCCAAAGACGGCATTAAAGTCGGCGCAAAAATTGCTGGCAAGGTATTACTCGGTAAATACAGTCGGTACATGCAACAGATCGCCGAGGTCGCACCGCAACTGGTCGAAGAACTGATCGAGGAGGGCTGTCGCTTCAGTCACCATACCTCGATCGCGCCCACCGGTACCATCTCGCTGTCGCTGGCGAACAATGTCAGTAATGGTATCGAGCCGAGTTTCGCCCACCACTATGCGCGCAACGTGATTCGCGAAGGGCGTAAAACGAAGGAAAAGGTCGATGTGTACTCCTACGAATTGCTCGCCTACCGGACGCTGATCAATCCGCAGGCGATGCCGTTTAGCGCCGAACCCGAACAAGCACTACCCGACTATTTTGTCAGTTCGGAAAATATCATGCCGCGCCAACACGTGGACATTCAGGCGGCCGCACAAAAGTGGATTGACTCGTCAATATCAAAAACCATCAACGTGCCGACCGACTGCGATTATGAGGATTTTAAAGATATTTATTTGTATGCCGCTGAAAAAGGACTCAAGGGTTGCACCACATTCCGCTTTAATCCAGAAGCCTTTCAGGGGGTTTTGGTGAAAGAGCAGGATCTCGAAAATACCACCTACAGCTTTACTCTCGAGGATGGCAGCAGCGTCGAGTTTAAAGGCAACGAAGAAGTCGAGTACGACGGTGAAATGCACACCGCAGCGAACCTCTTCGACGCCTTAAAAGAAGGCTATTACGGAAAATTTTAAGCGCGCATAGGCGTCGCTATCGAGATCTTTGGAGAATTGACATGAGTAGAAAAATTGAACAAAAAATCGTCGGCTACAAGGTGGCGAACAATGACGAAGTGGCCGAAGAAAATCCGGTCATCAGTGAAAGTAACATTATTCAGATGCACGAAAAAGTATCCCGACCCGAGGCGCTATCGGGCAGCACCTATAAAATCAAGACGCCACTGTCGGATCACGCGCTGTACCTGACGATCAACGATATCATTCTCAACGAGGGTACGGATCACGAACTGCGCCGGCCCTTTGAGATTTTTATCAATTCAAAAAATATGGATCACTTCCAATGGATTGTTGCGCTGACGCGGGTAATTTCGGCGGTGTTTCGCAAGGGCGGCGACTGCACCTTTTTGGTCGAAGAGCTCAAAGCGGTGTTTGACCCACAGGGGGGATATTTTAAGCCCGGCGGCAAGTTTATGCCCTCGTTGGTGGCGGAAATTGGCTGGGCGGTAGAGGATCACCTGCAAAAGATCGGCCTGATGTCGGTGCCAGAAATACCCGAGCACCAACAGCAGATCATGGATGAAAAACGCGCCGAGTACGAAGGAAAAAAAAAAGTAAGTAGCCCATCGGGCGACTTTCCAGCGACTGCTGAGGTGTGTAATAAATGCAGTATGAAAGCAGTGATACTGATGGATGGTTGCATGACCTGCCTCAACTGCGGCGATTCTAAATGCGGCTAGATCTAAGAGCGGCTAGATCTAAGAGCGATTAGATAATCGCTGCTATTTAACAACCGTTTGAACAAAACAAAGCGGCCTATAGGTCGCTTTTTTTGGACATTTTTTATCGCTCTTGCGATGTGCTTTTTTATCTGTGTGGCAGCGCAATCGATAACGAGCGGAGCTTTCGATGGTGCGGACTCGTCTACGGCAGGGTACCATAGAGGCGATATCGACGAGCATACAAGGGGACTGTCGCTTTGAGTGATTTAAAACGGTTATTTGCCAGCAATCAGGCCTGGGCTAACGAGATTAAAGAGAAACAGCCAGATTTTTTTAGCCAACTCTCAAAACAGCAGGACCCAGAATATTTATGGATCGGTTGCTCCGACAGCCGAGTGCCGGCCAACCAGATCGTCAACCTGCCGCCGGGTCAGATTTTTGTGCACAGGAATATCGCCAACGTGGTGGTTCACACCGATCTCAATTGCCTGTCGGTAATGCAGTACGCGGTGGAAATCTTGAAGGTCAAGCACATCGTGGTCTGCGGGCACTATGGCTGCGGCGGCGTTAAAGCTGCCCTCGACGGTGTATCCCACGGGCTAATCGACAACTGGTTGCGGCACATCAAAGACGTTCATCGCTTCAACGCCGACCAACTCGAAGCACTGGAAGGCGAGCAGCGTGTGGATCGATTGTGCGAGCTCAACGTGATCGAACAAGTGACCAACGTGTGCAATTCATCGGTGGTGCAAAAAGCTTGGGAAAATGGCGCCGAGTTGTCGGTTCACGGCTGGATTTACAGCATTGAAAACGGCATTCTCAAAGAGCTGGTGAGCAGTATTTCCTCGGCGCAACAATTGGCCGGCGACCACAAGTAGCCGCACACGAATACCGCCCCGTCGTTGCCGGTCTCCCCTCAGCCAAAAGGCCTTGCCGCAGGGCGCTCTGCGGGTTCGGAGCGACGCAAAGCTCCCAGGGATAAAGCGCTCCCAGGGATAAAGCGCGCCGAGAGATAAAACGCTCCTAGAGATAAAACGCCCCTAGAAATGCGATGTTGTCACCTAAATGCCCGCCACCGTTCCTTTTAGCCTTTAGCCTTTAGCCTTTAGCCTTTAGCCTTTAGCCTTTAGCCTTTAGCTTTGGCTTTGGCTTTGGCTTTACGGTGGTAATAGTTAACTCAGGCAACCGCTTGGGCGCTGTATCGACATCGCCCAACCTCAAGCGAGCAACGCCTGAATGGCTCGATCGAGAAACTCTGCGCTTGAGCACGCTGCGCTGTTAGATAAAAAAAAATTTTACCATAACGCCTTATTTGAAGATTTATTAGACTATCTTTAATAGCGTGGCGGGGATCGCCGTCTGGGTGTTGCGCTTCAATCGCGGAACTTCGCAGCCTGCCGCTTCAGTTGACGCTCCTATCGGAGTGGATTTATACCTTTCTGGGGACAGACAAAATGATTCAATTAGTACTTGAAGCGGCCCTGTTCGGGTTAATTCTCTTGGGGATCTATCGCTTTTTGGATCGTAAAAGAGTACCCAAAGACTACGATCCAAAGGTTGATTGGTGGATCGCCGGGCTGTTCGTTTTTGCTCCAAAGATGATTATCTGGTTACTGGCTGCAGGATTGGCTATCTTCGAACTACCAACTAAGTTGGTTTTGTTGGGCTACTGCTTGTATGTCGTTATACCTTTTGGAATGCTCCGATTCATGCTCTATTTTGACACGAAAAGAGCGCTGAAATTTGCGTTGTTTGTCCCCGTGGTCAGTTTTTCGTTTGAACTGATATTTTTTATGTTGTTACATGATCCAATGACGTAACCCAATCACTCCCGTTTGGCGCTGTCGCCCGGCGGTTGATTTTGGTTCCCGCAACAACCAGAGTATGAGCAGATGATGATGGGCAGTTATGTCACCTTGGGGGTGTTTTTATTGCGTGTAACAAAAGATGTTATGCCCGGTGCGCGACTCCTGGGGGTTATTTTTTGTCGCTCTGGTGCCGAGGTCGGTGTTGCCGAGAAATACATCTGTGCAATAATTCTATGCCGGCGACTCGAAGCCAACAACTCAAAACACGCGGCTCTATGGTTAGAGAGTCATCGCTATAGGATTGCGCCCTGGCGTTAGCGATTACGATGACGATGACGATGGTATCTTGGGTGCCAACCGCGGCTTGTAAACGCAGGCACTGGCCGGATAAAGTGATCCGAGAGAATGGCCTAAGAAAGTAGTAGTAACAAAGAAAGCAGTAGTAACAAAGAAAGCAGTAGTAACAAAAAAAGCAGTAGTAACAAAAAAAGTAGTATTAAAGAACACAGTCGCATTAACGAACAAAGTAGTATGAACGAACAAAGTAGTATGAACGAAAAAAATTGTCTTAATAAAGAGAGCAAAATCGATGAAGTATCAGTTTTTCACCTGCGATGTTTTTACCGACGTCCGTTTTGGCGGTAATCCACTCGCGGTGCTGCCAAACGCCGATGGGTTATCGAGCCAACAGATGCAGCAAATTGCCCGAGAATTTAACTATTCGGAGACCACCTTTGTGTTTCCAGGCGATGGCGAATTCACACGCAAGGTGCGTATTTTTACGCCAACCCAGGAAGTCCCCTTTGCCGGCCACCCCAATATAGGCACCGCCTTTACTCTGGCAAGCACAGGGGCGTTGGGCGACTTTGGCGACCAAACGGATGTGCTATTTGATGAAATTGCCGGGCCTGTGGCGATCGCGATTCGCAGAGTGGATTCGAACATTGGCTGCGAACTCAAGGCGCCCCAGAGCTTGGTCATCGGCGACACCCTCGCGATTGAATTGGTCGCCTCGGCGCTCTCTCTGACGCCCGACGACATCGAGATTGCCACGCACGCACCACGCGTCGCATCGGTGGGCTTGCCGTTCGTGTTGGTCGAGCTTAAAAACCGCTCAGCGCTGCAAAAAGCTCGCGCCTATCTGCCGGCTATGGAGCAAATGCATGCCGATGGTATCATGCCCGACATTCTTGTTTACGTTCGCTCAACCGGCGAATTTGACATCCACGCGCGGATGTTTGCACCCCTTGATGGCGTACCCGAAGACCCCGCAACCGGCAGCGCCAACTGCGCGCTGGCGGCCCTGTTGAGCCATTATCAACCTGCTGTTGACGGCGATTTTAGCTGGCGCATCTCGCAGGGCGTAGAGATGAATCGCCCCAGCGTACTCGACGCGCGTACCGCGAAAAAAGCTGCGGTAGTCACCGATGTCTGGATCGCTGGCACCTGTAAAATGGTCAGCGAAGGTACAATCGAAGTTTGAGACGTTGCCCTGAGCGCTTGCGAGACGAGGTAAACAACGGAAAAAGATGCCGTGCAGAGTGCGGCAATCAACCCAACCACACTAGCGACACCTTAGTTAGGCGCCGCGGTTATAAGAAAATTGCCCATGGTTATCGTTTTACACAAAATTAAGGCCTACTGGTGGCAAATAACCTTGGCGCTTTTATCCGCCATCACGGTTGTGTCGCTTTACCCCCACGCCAGTCTCCCCGTTGTACCGGGCACCGATAAAAGCCACCATTTAATCGCCTACGCGGTATTGGTGTTTCCGACTGCGCTGCGACGACCCCATCGATGGCGCTTGATCATGCTATTTTTTATTCTTTGCGGCGGCATGATCGAGTTGATACAGCCCTACGTCAACCGTCATGGGGAATGGCTGGATATGCTGGCAAATACCAGTGGGGTTATTTT
>CALGJN010000378.1:0-6766 GCA_937920185.1 uncultured Cellvibrionales bacterium
GTGGTTAGCCGCCGTGCTGTGATGGAGAGCGCCAATTCGGCGGAGCGCGATGCTCTGCTGGCAAACCTCGAAGAGGGTGCATCGCTGAAGGGTGTGATCAAGAATTTGACCGATTACGGCGCCTTTGTCGACCTCGGTGGTATCGATGGTCTGCTGCACATTACAGATATGTCCTGGAAACGCATCAAGCATCCGTCTGAAATGATCAATGTCGGCGACGAAATTGACGTTAAGGTACTTAAATTCGATCGCGAGCGGAACCGTGTATCGCTGGGGATGAAGCAGATGGGCGAAGATCCATGGGGCGACATCAAAGGGCGTTACCCAGAGGGTGCTCGCGCCAAAGCGAAAATCACTAATCTTACAGATTACGGCTGTTTTGCTGAACTCGAAGACGGTGTTGAGGGTCTTGTTCACGTGTCTGAAATGGACTGGACGAACAAGAATGTACACCCATCTAAAATTGTCCAGTTGGGCGATGAAGTCGAGGTGATGGTACTCGATATCGATGAGGAACGGCGACGTATCTCGCTGGGCATCAAACAGTGTTTCGCCAACCCATGGGACGAATTTGCGACCAGCATGGAGAAGGGCGAGAAAATCTCCGGTAAGATCAAGTCGATTACTGATTTTGGTATCTTTATCGGACTTGACGGCGGTATCGATGGCCTTGTTCATCTCTCTGATATCTCTTGGAATGAAACCGGCGAAGAAGCGGTACGCAACTTCAAGAAGGGCGAGGAAGTTGAAACCGTGGTGCTTAGCATTGATGCTGAGCGCGAGCGTATTTCACTGGGTATCAAGCAGTTGTTGGAAGATCCGTTCAACGATTTTGTAAATGAAAATGATAAGGGCACCATCGTCGTCGGAACCGTTAAGGAAGTCGATGCCAAAGGTGCTGTGATCGAGTTGGCCGATAACGTCGAGGGCTATTTAAAAGGCTCTGAGATGTCGCGAGAGCGCATCGAAGACGCGCGTTTAGTGGTCGCTGTGGGTGCCGAAGTTGAGGCCAAGATCGTGCTGGTGGATCGCAAGAATCGCAGTATCAGCTTGTCGGTCAAAGCCAAGGATGTCTCCGAAGAGAAGGCCGCGGTTAAGGCGCACCGTCAGCAGGAGACTGAAACCACCGCAGCTCCAACGACTATTGGCGACCTCATCAAGGCGCAGATGGATAAGTAGTCCGCTGTCGAACTATCTAGAAGGGCGGCAATGCTGCTCTTTTAGATAGTATTGACACAAAATTGTAACTTTTGCTTGTATAAAATTGTTACTCTTATAGAATCAGACTCTTAGGGTTGCTGTGATAGTTGTTTTCAGGCTCTTTAAGCGCGTTTATCAATTTAACAGAAGAATAAAATCCGCGATTGGTATGACAAAATCTGAACTCATAGAAAAAATATCCGTTAGTCAGGACCACTTGTCGGCCCGCGATGTAGAGTTGGCCGTGCGCATGATTCTCGAGCGCATGACCTCAACGCTGGCGAATAATCGCCGTATTGAGATTCGCGGATTTGGCAGTTTTTCGCTGCATTACCGCGCTCCGCGCCTAGGCCGCAATCCAAAGACCGGCACTGCGGTTGAACTGAGCGGCAAGCATGTGCCCTACTTCAAGCCTGGCAAAGAACTCCGCGACCGCGTTAACAATCTTTAAAGCACTTTTTACAGCGATCTTTAAAGCACTTTCTAAAGCAATCTTTCAAACGTTCATTCAAAAAGTGTCTTCAGCGCTGCCAACGATGCGCTGCGCTGCTGGGCGAGTGTTTCTGGGTCGGGCGCAGTTCCCTCACCGAGCCTGACCAAATCAGCGTCCGGCAGTTCGTCGATAAAGCGGCTGGCAACGGTCGCCGAAGTACTCCCATATTGGGTTCGCCGAAGTGCTCGGGTCATGGTTAAGGTGCGCTGGGCACGGGTGATTCCAACGTAGGTCAGACGCCGCTCCTCTTCGATCTGACCGGCCTCAGTGCTGTTGCGGTGAGGTAGGATCTCCTCTTCCATACCGACCATAAAAACGTGCAAAAACTCGAGGCCCTTGGCGGCGTGTAAGGTCATCAATTGGACTTTGTCTTGACTCGATTCTTGGTCTTCACGATCGAGCAGGTCGCGCAACACCAACTTGGCGATGGCGCTTTCGACGGCACGGTCGCCCGGTGGCGTTTCAGCGTCGTCTTTCTCTAGTACTTGTTGCAATTGCTGAAGTAAAAAATCGATGTTTTGCCAGCGCCGAATGGCGATTTTCTCGCTACTTGCGTTTTGGTGTAACCAGCCTAAATAGTCGGCATCGCTGAGCATCTCGCGAATTACACCGAGCGGTTCATCGTTGTACAGGCGTTGCGAAATCTGTTCTATCCAAACTTTAAAACGGCGCAGTCTGGTGAGTCCCGCTTCGCTGACGGTTTGCGCAAGCGCCATTTCATCAATACATTGGAACAGCGGTAGTTGCCGCTTATTGGCATAAGTGCCGAGCTGCTCGAGCGTTGTGGGTCCTATCTGTCGCCGCGGTGTGTTGACGATGCGCAGCAGCGCATTATCATCATCCGGATTAATGATTAGGCGTAAATAAGCCATCACATCCTTGATTTCAGTCTTCGCATAAAACGATTGTCCGCCAGTTATTTCATAGGGGATATCTTGCTTTTGAAGATGAATTTCTAACAGTCGCGCCTGGTAGTTACTCCGATAAAGGACCGCAAAGTCGCTATATTTACAGCGCCGCTTGAGTCGCATATCAATGATTTCATTGACCACGCGCTCGCATTCCATACTTTCGTTTTCGGCGCAGATCAGCCGTAGCGGATCGCCGGGTCCCAATTCGCTCCATAGCGCTTTTTTAATGGCGTGAGGGTTATTGTCAATCAACGTGTTTGCGGCGCGCAATATGCGCCCCGTGGAGCGGTAGTTTTGTTCCAGTTTGATGACTTTCAAATCGCTGAAGTCATGCTGTAATTGAACTAAGTTTTCAGGTCGCGCACCCCGCCAAGCATAGATCGATTGATCGTCGTCGCCGACTACGGTCAGTGCCTGTCTGTGTCGCACTAAGCAGCGCACCAGCTCGTATTGGGCGTGGTTGGTGTCTTGGTATTCGTCGACCAACAGATATCGGATACGTTGTTGCCAGCGCCGTAGTATTTCATCATTTTGATTAAATAATTCCACTGGTATCATTAATAGATCATCGAAATCCACCGCGTTGTAAGCGCGCAGCGCTTGGTGATAGCGCTGGTAGAGCTTGGCAAGGCTCTTTTCACCATTGCTTGCCGCTTGAGCGAGCGCGGCTTCGGGCGCTAGCAGTGAGCTCTTCCAGTGAGAAATAGTCATTTGCGCGGTGTCGATTAACTTGTCGTCCAACTCGGAGTGACGTTGCATCAACTCTTTGATTAGGTTGCGACAATCTTCTTGGTCGAGGATCGAGAACCCAGGTTTAAAACCGAGGGCATGACTCTCGGTGCGAATAATGGTTAATCCTAAATTGTGGAAGGTCGATACGGTCAGTCCCTTGATGCGTTGCGCCGGCATCAGCGCAGAGATTCTGGCCTTCATTTCCCGCGCCGCTTTATTGGTGAAAGTGACCGCGGCAATATGCCGTGCTGAGAGTTCGCAACGGTCGATCAGGTAGGCGATTTTTTGCGTTATCACGCTGGTTTTTCCGCTACCAGC
This sequence comes from uncultured Cellvibrionales bacterium, assembly GCA_937920185.1. GTDB lineage: Bacteria > Pseudomonadota > Gammaproteobacteria > Pseudomonadales > Porticoccaceae > TMED48. The sequence continues at coordinate 3,655 of CALGJN010000378.1, forward strand.
TCCAGCTAAAACCAGCAGGGGGCCGTCGACATAACGCAGCGCTTCGCGTTGTTGCGGGTTGAGCGATTGAGCCATTAAGCGCCGTCTAACCCGGCAACTTCAGATCGCCGCTGTTGCAATTGTCGATTCGCACCACGCAGGTCGGCGAGCTTTTGACGTTCCTTTTCGACCACCTCTGGTGGCGCTTTTTCGACAAAGGCCGGCTTGTCGAGTTTGGCATCGAGCTTATCGCACTCGAGGTTGAGCTTGGCAATTTCTCGATCGAGTCGGTCGAGTTCATCGCCAATGTTAATGTGCCCGGCCAGTGGCACTAAAATTTCTAAATCACCGGCCAGAGCGGTCATGCTCAAGGGCATCTTTTGTCCTTCGCCGAGCCACTCGATGGATTCGAGCTGACCGAGCTTACACAGTAATTGATGGCTGTTGAGCAACCGCGAACGGTCATCTTGGGTGCCTTTGGCTAGTATTACCGGCAGCTGCGTTGCCGGAGATATGTTCATTTCTGCGCGCAGGCTACGGATGCCTACGATCACTGTTTTGAGCCATTCTATGTCTCGTTCGGCAGGCTCATCGACTCGGCTTGGATCGCAGGCGGGGTAGGGTTGTAACATGATGGTATCGCCATTGACTGCGGCCATAGGCGCAACATTTTGCCATATTTCTTCGCTGATAAACGGCAGTAACGGATGGGCCAATCGCAAGGTGGTCTCGAGCACCCGCACCAACGTTCGGCGAGTGCCGGTTTTACGTGCCTCGCTGGCTTGATCATCCCACAGGACCGGTTTGGATAACTCTAAATACCAATCGCAGTATTCATTCCATATGAATTCGTAAAGAGCTTGTGCAGCGAGGTCAAAGCGATAGCTCTCTAGGGCTTTTTCTACTTCGCTCACTGCGGTTTGTAGGCGTGACTCAATCCATCGATCGGCGAGGCTGAGTTGATAGTCGCCGCCCAGTTGAGCGCAATTTTCACCCTCGGTGTTGAGCAACACGTAGCGCGCAGCATTCCAAAGTTTGTTGCAAAAATTACGGTATCCCTCGAGACGTTTCATATCCCAATTGATATCGCGACCGGTCGACGCCAAAGCGCAGAGGGTAAATCTCAAGGCGTCCGCGCCATGTGCCTCGATGCCATCGGGGAACTGTTTGGCGGTTCGTTTAGCGATTTTATCGGCCCATTGAGGTTGCATCATGTTGGCGGTGCGCTTGGTTTGCAGAGCTTCCAGGGCAATTCCATCTATCATGTCCAACGGGTCGATGACATTGCCCTTCGATTTGGACATTTTTTTGCCCTGTTCGTCGCGAATCAAACCATGCACATAGACCGTTTTAAAGGGCACCTGAGGCGCGCCATTATGGTCCTTTAGTAGATGCATGGACATCATCACCATGCGCGCCACCCAAAAGAAAATAATATCGAAACCGGTGACCAATACGCTGGTCGGATGGAATTTTTCCAGGCGCTGGTTGGATTCTGGCCAGCCTAAGGTGGCGAAACTCCATAGCGCGGATGAAAACCAGGTGTCTAAAACATCGGGATCTTGCTGCAGTGCCCGTTGATCCAACTGATATTTTTCCCGCACCTGCTCCTCACTGGTGCCGACGAAGACGTTGCCTTGCTCGTCATACCATGCAGGAATGCGGTGTCCCCACCAGAGCTGGCGTGAGATGCACCAGTCCTGAATGTTGCGCATCCAGGCGAAATACATGTTTTCATACTGCTCGGGAACAAATTTAATCCGTCCGTCTTCAACTGCGCTGATGGCGGGGCCGGCAAGTTTTTTGGCATCTACATACCACTGATTCGTCAGCATCGGTTCGATTACAACGCCGCCGCGATCGCCGTATGGCACGGTCATGTTATGGTCTTCGACAGACTCGAGTAAGCCCGCGGCGGTGAGATCGGCGACGATTTCTCGGCGCGCCGCAAAACGCTCTAGCCCACGGTATTTCTCCGGTATCAAGGCCTCGAAATCAGGATTTTCGCGGCCGTCGCTGTGCAAGCACTCAGCGATTTGGCGAATGTCGGCGTTTTCAGTCAATATATTAACCATCGGTAGCGCATGGCGTTGGCCGACTTCGTAATCGTTAAAGTCGTGTGCTGGAGTAATTTTGACGCAACCGCTGCCTTTGTCCAATTGCGCATGGTCGTCGCCGACGATGGTGATGGATCGTCTGACCAGTGGCAAGGTTACGCAACTGCCAATTAAGTCGCTATAGCGCGGATCGTTGGGATTGACGGCAACGCCCGTGTCGCCCAGCAGGGTTTCCGGTCGAGTGGTAGCAACGACGATATAATTGTCGCCGGCGGCGGTGGTCACGCCCTCGTTTAGGGGGTAGCGGATGTGCCACATTTTACCGACGACTTCGCGATTTTCGACTTCTAAATCCGAAATTGCGGTGTGTAATTTCGGATCCCAGTTGACCAGGCGCTTGCCGCGATAGATTAATTTTTCATCGTATAGACGGATAAAAACTTGCTGCACGCTGCGATAAAAACCGGTGTCCATGGTGAAGCGCTCGGTTTGCCAGTCAACCGAATTACCGAGGCGGCGCATCTGTCGCGTAATGGTGTCACCGGATTCCTCCTTCCAACGCCAAACTTTTTCGATGAACTTTTCTCGCCCAAGCGATGCCCGTCCCGGCTCATTTTTGCTGGCTAACTGGCGCTCCACCACCATTTGCGTTGCGATACCGGCGTGATCGGTTCCCACTTGCCACAGGGTGTCGCTGCCCTTCATTCTTTGATGTCGGGTGAGGGCATCCATAATGGCGTACTGCAGGGCATGCCCCATGTGCAAACTGCCGGTGACATTGGGTGGCGGAATGACGATGGAAAATGGCTCTCCCTCGCCTGTGGGTGCAAAGTAACCGCGTTTTTCCCACTCGTCGTACCAGCGTTTTTCAATCGTCTGCGGATTAAATGTTTTGTCCATGGTGTGTGGTATTTCCAGTCTGCGCTCGGCGGCGAAATCGCCGATGAATAAAATTTTGTCTATCGACAACTCGACGGTTCGCAACGTCTAACGATGCCTATATAGCCGCGAAATTATAGATCCTGATGGTTCCCATAGCTATCATATGGTCGGTTATTTATTACTCGGTGAAAGCC
>CALGJN010000379.1:0-3862 GCA_937920185.1 uncultured Cellvibrionales bacterium
CACAGACGATATAAGGCCGTTGCCGTTGCCGTTGCCGGTGCCGGTGCCGGGCGGCGGGTTAGCTAAGTACCTTAGGATAGTGTTACACAGGAAAGCGCCTTACCGCTTCGGTAGTCCGGCAGGTTTAGGAGGGTTCTGGTACGGTCATGGTTGCCCGTTTTAAGAAAAACATAAAACGTAAACATTGATCGGATCGGTTGTACCAACACACCGACATTTTAAAGACCACCAACGGGCCGACAAGAGAGCGGCCCTCGGTAGTAAAAACGGGATGGTTATTAGTGAAAAAGCAATTGATAGGGGTTGGTTTGGTCAGTGCGGCAATTTTAATTGCCGTACTGATGAACCTGTTCCGATCGGCACCAGAAAAATTGACCACGCCAGAGGCCGCTATCGCGGTTAAAACTGAAATTCTGCAAAAAGCCGATGTGACCTTAACGGTGGAATCTCAAGGCACGGTGCGGCCGCGCACGCGAACCGTCCTTACTTCGGAGGTGTCGGCAACCTTATTAGAATTGTCTGATCGCTTTGTTGTTGGCGGCCATTTTAACAAAGGTGATATTTTAATGCGCCTTGACCCCCGCGATTATGAGGTCGCGCTGCAGCGAGCTGAAGCGAAATTGAGCAGCCGTAAAGCGCTTTTAGAATTCGAAAAAGCCAGGGCGTTTCAAGCGCGTAAAGAGTGGGCCATGACCGATCGGCCAGAGAGCGAGGCGCCGGCCTTAGCGCTTAGGAAACCGTATTTAGCCGAAGCTGAGGCCAATTTGTTACAGGCATTGGCCGAGGTTAAACAGGCCGAGGTCAAGTTGGGCCGAACCTCCATACGGGCGCCTTACGCGGGGATGGTAACGAAAAAAAATATCGACATTGGTCAATATGTAACGCTGGGATCTCGCCTGGGAGAAATTTTTGCGACTGATTTTGTCGAGATAAGACTACCGTTAACCGACCAAGATTTAGCCATGATGAAGACGCCATTGCCGGGTCGTGTTGGGATTGAAAGCGTTGAACTCGAGGGGTCGAACAAGGGTTATGAGGTCAAATGGCGCGCCATATTTGAACGTTTTGAGGGTGTTGTCAACGAAGTGAATCGCTCGCAGTATGCGGTTGTCAGCGTCGCTGACCCCTACCGTCTTAAATCGACGACGACAACGCTATCGGCGCCTTTGTTGGTGGGTACCTTTGTGCGGGCGCGACTTTCAGGAAAAACTCTAAAAAATGTTTTTAAAGTGCCTCGCGGAGCATTGCTGCAGGGCTCTAAAATAGCGGTCGTCGATCGACAAAGCAGCTTGCGCACCCGCAGTGTAGAGGTTATGTATGCCGATGATGAATTCTACTACATTGGCGAGGGACTTGGCGAGAGCGTGGAGGTAGTAGTCAGCGCTATTGGTACACCTATCGAAGGACTTAAGCTGCGAGTGAAAAATATATCTGAGAAGGGCATGGTCAACTAGTGGATACGCAAGGAAAAGGCTTGATCGACTGGTTCGCGCGAAACCCTGTGGCGGCCAATCTAATTATGTTTTTTGTCTTCGGCGCGGGCTTGCTGTCGCTATCCGATATGAGTAAAGAGATGCTCCCTCGAACCGACAAACGGGTGGTCAGCATCTCGGCATCCTATCCGGGTGCTGCGCCCATCGAAGTAGAAAAAGGCGTTGTTTTGCCGATGGAGGCGGCATTGGAGGGCTTGCAGGGGATTAAAAAAATATCCTCAGATGCCAATCGCGACCTTGCCAAAATTCGTCTCGAAATCGAGCCGAACGAAGACATCAATGAAATGATGACGTTGATAGAAAATCGTATTGATGCCATCACCAATTTCCCAGATGATCTTGAAAAACCCTCGGTTCAACGGTCTAAGAATAATAGCTGGGCGATGGGGATATCGGTCTATGGAGACATGACCGAGCGACAGAAAAAGCTTCTCGGCGATCAAGTTTTTGACGAATTGCAGGCGCTTCCAGAGGTCAAAGATGTGCGGCTTTGGGGTGCTGGAAAATATGAAATATCGATCGAAGTCAAAGAGGACAGACTGCGCGAACTCAATCTTACCCTGAGCGAGGTGGCAGCGGCCGTGCGGGCGTCTTCGATGGATCTTCCGGCTGGAATGATAAAAACCATCAACGGCAACGTGATGGTGCGAACCGAGGGCAAAGCCTACGTCGGCAGCGATTTTGAAAATATTATCCTGCGAAGTCAGATCGATGGTACGCGATTATTGTTGTCTGATGTTGCCGTCGTCAAGGATGCTTTTAGGGAGAGCGTTTACACCAACCGGTTTGACCGCAAAGCGTCCTTCACGCTTGGGATCTTTACCCTTGAAGATCAAAACTTGTTGGATATCAGCGAGGCGGTTCATCGTTATACGCGAAAAAAGCAGGCCGAATTACCCGCGGGTTTAAACATTTCCGTGTTTAACGATGAAGCCTATCCTTTGAATGGCCGCCTCGCCATGATGTCAGAAAACCTGTTGATCGGCGGTATTCTGGTAGCCATTGTGCTTGGGTTATTTTTGAATTTAAAGGTGGCGCTGTGGGTCATGGTGGGCATACCGCTAAGTTTTGCCGGGGCGTTTTGGTTGATGCCAATGGGTTCAGTGACGGTCAATATCATGAGCTTGTTTGCCTTTATTATGGTGCTCGGTATCGTCGTCGACGATGCCATTGTGATTGGTGAGAGCGTATTCACCGAAGTCGATGCTGACTATCAGCGTCAACTGGCAGCTGGCTTGCCACAGGGCGCCCTTTACACTGCCTCGCTAGCGACCGTAGTCGCCGGAACTAGGCGCGTTGCATTGCCCTCGACCATTGGTGTTTTAACGACCATGGCGGCATTTCTTCCGTTGATGTTTTTAGGCGGCAGTTTCGACGGTATTACTAAGGCTATTAGCGTCGTGGTGATTTTGTGTTTGACCTTTTCTTTGATCGAGTCAAAGTTGATTCTTCCCGCGCACCTGGTCGGTTTGAAGTTAGGGCGCCCCCCCACGGGTCTTGCGGCACCAATCGATCGCGCGCAAAAAAGCGTTTCACGATGGTTGCAGAGTTTTATCGAAAACACCTATTTGCCGGGGCTTAAAATTGCTTTGGAGAATCGCTTTGTTACCTTGGCGAGTTTTATTAGCGTGTTAATTATTGTGCTGGGAATCACCAGTAGTGGCATCGTTCGTTTTGAATTTTTCCCCAACGTCGCGGGCGATGACGTTCGCGCGGAAATCACCATGCAAGATGGTGCATCTGCCGAGAGTATTACCGAGACCATGGATGCGGTTGAAGATGCCATCTATAAGATTGATCGTCGATACCGAGAGTCGAGCCCGGATGGCGCTGGCCTGGTCGAACACGTGGCATTTTTTGTTCGCAGCGACGTGAGTGTTATCTTTCGAGTTAATCTGATTAAGTCCGAGTTGCGCAGCGTGGCCGCCACTGAAATCGAAAAAATGTGGCGAGAGGAAGTCGGTTTGCTGCCCAATGTTCGAAAGCAACGGTATGTCGCGAGCGAGGGGCCGTCGGGTCCAAAGATTAGCTTGTCCCTGTCTGGTGCGGATCCGGAAGAACTCACTCAGGCGGGCGCCGAGTTACAACAGTACCTAGCGAAGTTCCCTGGGGTTTACGATATCTATAATTCGCAGGGTTCTGGTAGCAAGGAGGTTCTTATCAACCTCAAACCCTATGCAAACCAAGTCGGTGTGCGACTGGTGGATGTCGCGAGGCAGGTGCGCCAGGCGTTTTATGGCGAAGAAGTACAGCGTATTCAGCGAGACTCCGATACCGTCAAGGTGATGGTGCGCTTTCCCTATGAGGCGCGGCGGTCTATCTCTACGCTCGAAAACATGCATATCCGCACCGCGTCAGGTGAGGCGATT
>CALGJN010000380.1:0-11954 GCA_937920185.1 uncultured Cellvibrionales bacterium
CACTTGAGCGAAACTCGAGCGTCAGGCGGTATGATCACTGGGTCTATGATCACTAGGTCTATGATGGCGCAATAATTTCATCGGCCGTGACCCAACGCGCCCACTGCCCTCCATAACGAGGAGCCGCGGGTGCGCGATAACGATGGGCCACACGCGTTTGAATCGGCCGATTAGGCCGCCACAAGCGGCCTATCCAGCAGGTCTAAAATTGCAGACCCTTGGTGAAACCGCCATCGATAACGATGTTGGTGCCGGTGGTGTTGCCCGACAGTGGGCTGGCGAGCAATGCCACCTGAGAGGCGACTTCGGCGGCGGTGCCCATGCGTCCAATGGGGATCGCGGCGACCGTGTTGGTGTAAATTTCTGGCATCGCATCGCGAATATTGTCCCAGGCTCCGCCCTCGACGAGGATTGGTCCCGGGCTGACGGCATTGACACGAATACCGACGCCGGCGAGGTCTTGCGATAAGTTGCCAGAATAGTTTAACAGCGCAGCCTTGAGCGCGGCATAAGGGCCGGCACCCATAAACGCTTCAATGGCGGCGGTCGATGAGATAATCACGATAGAGCCGCAGCTAGATTTTTCCAGATGCGGTCTGGCGGCATTGACGCTGCGCACGGTGCCCATCAGGTCGACTTCAAAGGTATTTCGCCAGGTTTCTTCGTTGACTTCGCCACCTCCGGCGCTGACGTTGGCGACCAGCGTATCGACGCCGCCAAGTTGCTCAGCGCAGCTCTCGACCCAATCGCCAAGCGCTTGAGCATCGCTGATATCGACGGCACTGCCGACGACTTTGACACCGTGAGCCGAGAGTTCAGTAATCGCCTTGTCGACGTCTTCGGCGCTTCGTGCACAGATGCCAAGATTGCATCCCTCGGCGGCTAACTGTTCTGCGATGGCGCGCCCTATGCCCTTGGTAGAGCCGGTGACCAGTGCGTTTTTACCTTTGATTTTTAGATCCATTTTGATCCCCTTGTGATTGGTTTAAATTGTCGGTTGTTGTTTGAAGCGCTGGAGGTGGAACTGGGCGCTGCCAAACTGCTTCTCGATCAGCGCCAGTCGTTTGAAATAGTGGCCGACGTTCAACTCGTCGGTCATGGCAATACCGCCGTGCAGTTGCAGCGCGCCATAACTAATTGCGCGGGCCGATTGATCGACCCGGTATTTTAATGCCGATATCAGTCGCTGGCTATGCCTGCTGTTGTTGGCCAGTGCGTCGGTGGTTGCGCCAAGTAGCGAGCGGGCAAGCTCGAGCGCAATGTACATGTCGACCATGCGGTGCTGGAGCGCTTGAAAGCTACCGATCGGTTGGCCGAACTGGCGGCGTTGCTGGCAGTATTCAACGGTCGCCGAGAGCAAGGCTTGCATCCCGCCGACGGCTTCTGCGCAGACCGCGAAGCAGCCAAGATCGAGCGTTTGATCGAGCATCTCGCTGGCACTGGAAATGAGTGCCTCAGCGCCGACATCGACTTGGTCGAGGGTGATTTCGCTAGCGCGGCGTCCATCGACGGTGACATAGTCGCGGGCGGCAAGTCCAGTAGCGCCCCGCTCGACGGCAAATAGACCAATTCCCTGTGGCGAGCGAACATCACCGGAGATACGAGCACTGACCACCACAACATCGGCGAGGGGGCCGTTGGCGACCACCGATTTGGCACCATTTAGACGCCAGCCATCGGCCGACTGCACCGCGCTGGTTGCCACATAGTAGCGCTCGGCGCTGTGCTCGGCTTCGCCGTGGCCGAAGGCGGCGTGAATATCACCCGCCATAATGCCGTCGAGATAGCGCTTTTTTAGGGCCTCTTCGCCGTTGGCGATGGCGGTGCCGGCCAACACGACGGTCTCTAGATAGGGCTCTAACACGAGGTGCTCGCCAAAGGCCTCAAATAGGATTGCAAGCTCTTTCGGGCCGCCGTTAAAACCGCCGTCGCGCTCGTTAAACGGCAGCGTCAGCCAGCCCATATCAGCAAACTGCTGCCACTGCGGTTGGGGTGCTAGTAGATCGCCGTTGGCGACCGCCCTTCGAGTTTCAAAGTCATAGGTTTCGGTTAGATATTTAGCGACACTATCGGCCAGCATCTGCTGTTCGTCGTTAAAGTTGCCGGCACTGCTGGATTCCATTATCTCAACCCCAACACGGCGCGGGCAATGATGTTGCGCTGGATCTCGGCGCTGCCGCCGTAGATCGTTGCGGCCCGCATATTGATATATTCAGCAAAGGTGGTGATGGCATTGTCTGGGCCGATCACCTCATCGGCGTAATCGACTTCTAGCGCATCGCGTTGCAGCGGCGCGTTGTGGGCGCCGAGCGCATCGCTGGCCAGCGCGCTGATCTTTTGGCTAAGTTCGGTACCGGCTAATTTGGCGACGCTGGTTAGCGACCCCGGTGAATCGCTCGCCTTGATGCGTTGCTCGGTAAATTCGAGCGCCATAGCATCGATCTCCAACGCCGCCAGGTTGTCGCTAAACGCGTCATCGTCGAGATAGCAGACGCCGTTGTGGGCGTATTGTCGACCGGCGATGGCGCGGGCTTTGGCGAGTAATTTTTGATGGTCGATGGAATAATTGTGGCCGCCGCGCTCGAACTCGAGCAGGTATTTGGCGACGCTCCAGCCCTGATTTTCTTCGCCGAGTAGATTGGCTACCGGAATGCGCGCATCGCTAAAAAACACCTGACATTGTTCGACCGTACCATCGAGGCCGATAATTTCGCTCAAGCTGATTCCCGGCGTGTCCATGTCGGCGAGCAGAAAACTGATGCCGGCTTGGGGCCTGCCCTCGGTGGAGGTGCGCACCAGACAAAATATCTTATTGGCGCGATGGGCAAAGCTGGTCCAGATCTTCGAGCCATTGACCACGTAATGATCGCCATCGCGCTCGGCACGAGTTGCCAGTGACGCCAGATCGGAGCCGGCTCCGGGTTCCGAATACCCCTGGCACCAGATGTCTTCGCCGGAGCGTATGCGCGGCAAGTACTCTTGCTTTTGTTGCTCGGTGCCGTACTTGATCAGGATCGGGCCAAGCATTTGAATACCCAGCGCCATAAGCGCCGGGGCGTTGCCGAGTTTCAGTTCACGTTGAAAAATTTGGTGTTGATTTTGTGTCCAGTCGGTACCGCCGAACTCAGCCGGCCATGCCGGCGCAGCCCAGCCTTTGGCGTCAAGAATTTTGTGCCACTGCAGCGCGCAGTCGTAGTCGGCAAATACGCTGGTCATATTTTTGCCCGCACGCACCAATTCGGGTGATAAATGCTCGGCTATAAATTGCCGCACCTCGGTTTGAAAGGTTAATTCATCTTTGCTCATAGACTTTTCCATTGGATTTTGCGGCGAGCTTAAGGCTAGATAGCATGCGCGCCGCAAGCAAGAAAAAACAGGATAGATTGTTTATTAATTGTAGCTATCTGGGTAATTTAATCAATCATTTAATCGTCGATCAGAGCGATTAAAATGCCCTCTGCGGCTGGCTAGACGCTGCCCATACCGCGCCACTAGTCAGGGTCATCTGGTGCGCTAATGCAGACCAGTTGCTTGCCCTGATTAGCGCCTTGAAAGAGCGCCACCAGAGCGCCGGGAAGGGCGTCAAAGCCCTGACTCACGGTGTCTGCATGGCGCAGTTGTCCAGCTGCGACAAGTGGCTGCATTGCGTCGATCGCAGCGGCAAATTGGTCGGCGTAGTCGAGCACAATAAAGCCTTCCATGCGCGCGCGTCGAAAGATTAAATTGAAATAGTTGGCCGGCCCATCGAGCGCGCCTATGGCGTTGTAGCGCGAGATACCGCCGCAAAGTACCACCCGCGCGGCGTCGCGAATCAATCCCAACGCGGTGTTCAACAGTTCGCCACCGGCGTTGTCAAAGTAGATGTCGATGCCGTCGGGACAGACCTCGCTAAGTTGCTGCTGCCAGTTTGGTTCGCGGTAATTGACCGCCGCATCAAAACCCAGGGTGGCGGTGAGCCACTGGCATTTTTCTGCGCTACTGGTGATGCCGACAACGCGGCAGCCGTGAATTTTTGCTAGCTGTCCGGCCACAGACCCGGTCGCACCGGCGGCGCTTGAGACCACAAACACGTCACCCTTGCGCGGTTTACCAATGCGCTCGAGGCCAAACCATGCGGTCATGCCGGTGACCCCAAAGACGCCGATGGCGGCGCGCAGTGAGATGCCGTCGGGTATCCGCTGTAGTGGTGCTGCATCGGCGCGATGAAGGTAGTGTTGCTGCCAGCCAAAACTGCCGGTAACCCGGGTACCCACGGGATATGAGGGATTGTTTGAGACGCTCACGCTGCCGGCGCCAAAGCCGCGCATAACATCGCCGATCGCCAGCGGGGCAATATAGTCGGCGCGGTTTTCCATCCAGCCACGCATCGCCGGTTCAAGTCCCATATAGTGCACGTCGATCAGGCACTCGCCCTCGCCTATAGTCGGTAGCGGGGTCGACACTCGGTTGAAATCGCTCTCGCGAACCATTCCCTCGGGCCTGGCGGCGAGTAAAAATTGTTGGTTCACGGCGTTCTCCTCATTGGTGACGGCAGCATAGCTATCAGTTCGCCAGTTGGGCGCGCAGCACATCCTTGCGAATTTTGCCCGATGCGGTGCGGTCAAAATTGTCGATTAGAATGACCTTTTCTGGCCATTTCTGCCGCGCCAATCCGGCGTCCGAGAGGTGCGGTTGCAGGGTTTTACTGTCGATGACAGCGTCATCTGGCGCGCTCGCGTCAACCACAAGGTAGGCACAGACGCCCTCGCCGAGACGTTGATGGGGCATTGCCACGACGGCCGCCTCGCGAATGCGCGGGTGGTCGTGCAACACGTCTTCGACTTCTTTGGCAGAGATGTTCTCGCCACCACGAATGATCAGGTCCTTTTTACGGTCGGTAATGACCACCGCGTTGTCGGCGGTGATGTGACCGATATCGCCGGTGTGAAAGTAGCCGTCGGTCATGGCTGCTGTGGTCTGTGCTGAATCCTTGTAGCCGAGCATCATCGCCGGCCCGCGAATCCATAGTTCGCCGTCTTGTCCAGCCGCCATGTCGCGGCCCTCAGCATCGACTACCCGAACCTGCCAATTATCAATTTTGCCATCGGTAGTGGCGGCGAGTTCGAGTTGTTCGGGTCGCGTAAAGCCGGTACTCACTAGCGGGACTTCGGTGCTGCCGTAGACCCGAAAAGCTCGGCATTGACCGAGACTTTGAGGGACCCTGCGGATCAGCTCCGGCGGCACCGCAGCACCACCGCAGGCAAACAGGCGCAAGCTCGATAGATCGTCATTGTGTTGCTCTGCGTGGTCGACCAATTCTTGTAAAAAGGGCGTTGCGCTAATGCACAGCGTGGCTGCGTGGCGCTGGATTAACTCGGCCGCTCGGGCCACTTGCCACTGGGTCATCAGCAGCGTTTTAACATCGCTGAAAAACGGCAATTCGATCCCGTTGACGTAGCCGGTGATGTGCGTCACCGGCGAGGGCATTAACATCAAATCACCACCGTCTAAGCGCCATGCTTCGAGAGTGTTGTCGATCGCCCGCGCCAGACTGTTGTGGCTGTGCATGACCGCCTTGGGGGTGCCCGTGGTTCCCGAGGTATACATCAATACCTTGAGGCTGTCGGGGTCGACTGCGGCGGTCGCAAGGTCTGTGCTGTCGCTGTCGGTCAGCGTGTGATAGTCGATTTGAGGGCTATTTTGACCCGTTAGGCGATCGCCGTTGGCCGCGCCCCTGACCACCACGACATGTTCCAAATCGGGTAATTCATGGCGCAGCGAAGCAATCATTTTTGGGTAGTCGACCGAGCGAAAGGTCTGCGGGATAAACAGCAGCCGAGTTTGCGCATCACCGAGGATAAAGCGCAGTTCCCGCTCGCGGTAGATCGGGATAATTGGGTTGACGACTAGGCCGAGCATCGAGGCGGCTAGATCGATCGCTACCGCCTCGCGCCAACTGGGCAGTTGAAAGCTGATGACATCGCCAGCGGTCATTCCGAGCTGTTGCAACCCGGCAGCCAATTGCTGGGCCTCGAGCACAATCGCTGCGTTGGTGATCGGCGGTTCGTCCTCGAGGAGGATAATCTCCCTGTCTGGGTCGCTGGCAGCGCGTTGTAGCGCCAAATCAGACACTGTGGCGTTGCGCAGACTCTGCGAGCTTATTCCGTTGTACACCGCCACCCCCACTTTATAGTAATCGTTATGGCCGCCTAGGGATCTGTTGAACCGGCTGTTTAGCGAGTTCAAAAAAAGCTTGCAAGGCAGTCGAGACGCACATGAAGGTACAGACGTGGCATAAAAAAGTCAACTATGATTGTTTTTGTTTATTGAATGGCTGCGGGTTTCATAGGCTGCCGGCGTCATCCGGCCGCGCAGGATGCATTGCTAGAGAGACAGCGAAGTGCGTTGCAACGCCGCGATGCCGGTGTTTTTGACGTCGTGGCGGCCGTGGCTCAGGGTGGATGTTACCGGCTTATGAGCACCGCAGGCCCGAGTTGTTGATCGCCGACAATCGGGGCGGCCCTCAATGGCCATTACTAGCCTTCAGTTCGACGCCCTATCGATGGCGAGGCCAGCGGCTTTGCAGTGGCCGCTAAACTTGCTCGCGGAAGCTTCTTGAGAGACTGCCGTGCGCTGGCGACTCAACCGCCCTGCGGATGGTTCATGGCGTCGGGGTAGGGCAGTACGTGGGCCGGTTGTAGGGTGCCTGGACCATAATAGAGCGCGTCGAAGCGGCGCATGGCGTACAGCCAGCCACCCGCTGTACGCACGCAGGTATCGTTGTAGACACCGATAATGCGCAGGCCCTTGCCATCGCTATCGATAATGTCTTCATCGATGCTCCAGCGGCAGGTGGCGGTATCGCCGGCGACGTCGATCAGACCGCTGTGGTGGCTGTGAAAGACCACCGGAAAGCCGGCCATGGCACCCTCCCAAGTGGCGAGGATCGCCTCGCGACCTTGAATCGGCTCGCCAAGAAAATGCCAGGTGGCATCTTCGTGCCACAGCGAGCCCCAGAGTGCGCCGTCGCGGCGCGTGACGGCGTCGGTGTAAAGTGCGTTTAACTGGCGAATGTCGAGATCGTCTTGCATTGCTTGGCTCATGGTATTACTCCGTTGAGTTGGCTTGAGCGGCGGCGATGGTCGACGCCTCGATTTCGGCGGGCGTCGGATTGCGACGCAGCGTTAGCCCGCCGTTGACCTGTAGATTTTGACCGGTCATAAAGCACTCGTCGCTGCCGAGAAACACAGCGGCTGCGGCGATGTCTTGGGAGGTGTTTAGCCGACCCATTGGATATTCCTTGATAAAGGCCTCGGCGAGTCCTGGCACGGCGAAATAGTCGTTGGTCATGGGTGATTGGGTAAACCCTGGAGAGATCGAGTTGGCGCGAATACCGCGCGCACCGAACTCGTCGGCAACGCCGCGAACAACGTGGTCAATACCCGCTTTGGTGCCGATGTAGGCATGGTGATTGCCGACCAAAATAGTCGCGGTCGCCGACGAAATTTGAATGATCGACGCGCTATCGCTCATGTTGGTGACTAGCGCTTGCATAAATTGGTAGGGCCCTTTGAACTGCAGGTTCATCATCGCCACCAAATCCTCTTCAGAGGTGTCCTCGAACGGCGTCAACAGACCCCAGCCGGTGCAGTTAACGGCAATGTCGATAGGGCCTGAACGGTCGACCGCATGCGCCACCGCAGCGTCGATGTCGGCTTTAGAGGTAATGTCACAGTGCACGGCAGATCCGCCGATGGCGTCGGCCAGCGACTGTAAATTAGCCATGTTGCGCCCGGCGACGGTGACCTGCGCGCCTTCGTCGGCGAAGCGTTTGGCGATGATTTGCCCCATGTTGTCGACGCTGGCGGCGCCGAGTACCAGTGCAGATTTCCCTTTGAGTCTGGACATAGCGTCCTCCATAGACAGTGTAAAGTGAGTGTGCGGTGTAGCCTTGTACTACAAACAATCAATGCATATTGTTTTTTTATGCCGTTAATATAGCAAAAAAAAGACTTGCCAGACCAGCCACAAATGGTTTTTATTGAGATTCACGACCTAGTATGGGCGGTGTTTGTAATGGCACATAGTGATAATCAATCCAATATCGGCGCGCTGCTGCAAAGGCGGGCATGGGCGAATGGCGACATCGAGGCCTACGTAGGTGTTGAGTCTGGGCAGCGGATGAGCTTTGCGCAGTTGAACCAGCGCGCTAATCAACTCGCCAATGCGCTGCGGGCAGATGGCATCCAACCGGGGCAGCGGGTGGCGCTGTTGCTGCTTAACGGCAGCGCATTTTTTCAGGCGTTTTTTGCGCTGGCTAGAATTGGCGCGGTGATCGTGCCGTTGAACTGGCGGCTGACCGTGGATGAATTGGCATTTTTGTGCGACGACAGCGGTGCCTGTCGATTGATCTACGACGTTGAGTTTTTGACCACCGTCAAGGCCCTCGAGCAACGCCCCGAGACCTCGGCAATAGACCAGTGGTTGCAGGTGGGTAACAGCCTGCCGCCGGCCGATTTTGCCGCCGACTATGGGCGGTTTTGCGAAGGCGGAGCGATCGACCAACCGGCGGTGACCAGCGGCGGCGACGACTACCTGTTTATCATGTACTCGTCGGGCACCACTGGGTTACCAAAGGGCATTATTCACAGTCACCGCACCGTGATGGCGGCTATTCAAACGATTGTCGCGACCTCGCAACCAAAGCTTCGTCAGCGCTGCATCAATATGCTGCCGATGTTTCATGTCGGCGCCCTGACGCCGTTACTGGTGAACGTATACAGCGGCGTGACCTCAGTGATGATGCGCGCTTTTGACCCGCAGCGTGCCTGGCAAGTGATCGATCGTGAGCGCATAGACAGCGGTTTGGTGGTGCCGGCCATGTTGCAGGCGATGTCGACGGTGGCGGTCGCCGATCGCGGCGATCACAGTTCGCTGCAGTGGCTGTCGGTGGGTGCGGCGCCGGTGGCGCCATCGTTAATTGTCGAGTACAGCAAGCTGGGTATTCAGCTTCGTCAGGTCTATGGTCTTACCGAAACCTGTGGCCCCGGCTGCGTGATGGATGATAGCAATGGATTGTTGCGGCCCCACTCTGCTGGGCGGAGCTTTTTTCTCACCGACGTGCGGATTGTCGATGCCGAGGGTCGCGACTGCGAACGCGATGAAGCCGGTGAGGTATTGATTCGCGGCGACCATCTGATGGTCGGTTATTGGCGCCGCCCAGAGGCGACGGCCGAGGCATTGCGCGATGGTTGGCTATTCAGTGGCGATATTGGCAGCCTCGACGACGAGGGCTTCGTGACCATTCTCGATCGTAAAAAAGACATGATTATCTCTGGTGGCGAGAATATTTATCCAGCTGAAATTGAGGCCGTATTGCTCGCGCAGGCCGGTATCGACGACGCCGCAGTGATTGGGCAACCGAGCGATCAATGGGGCGAAAGCCCAGTGGCGATAGTGGTCGCGCAGGGCTTGTCGGAACAGCAAGTGATCGATGGCTGCCGACAGCGATTGGCCGCTTACAAACTGCCAGTGGCGGTGACGTTTATCGATCATATACCGCGCAATCCGAGCGGCAAAATACTCAAGCGGGTATTGCGCGAGCGCTATACCCAGACCGACGTCGACAGCTAGATTATGGCATTCGCCCGCCGGCGATGGCCATTAGCGCGCGTTGTAGCGGTCGACAATCTGTTTGATCAGCGCTGGGCCGCGGTAGATAAACCCGCTGTAGACCTGCACCAGCGATGCACCCGCGGCGAACTTCTGTGCTGCGTCTTCGCCACTGAGAATACCACCAACGCCAATAATCGGCAGTTTATCACCGAGGTGGCTATGTAGCGCCGCGACCACTGCGGTGGCGCTGGGCAGCAACGGCGCTCCGCTTAACCCGCCCGCTTGATCGGCATGCAGCATGCCCGCTACGGGTTTTCGGTCGAGCGTGGTGTTGGTGGCGATAACGCCGTCAAAATTATGCCGCAGCAGCGAGTCGGCGATCGAGGCGATTTCATCGGCGTCCAAATCGGGGGCGATTTTCAACGCCAGTGGTACGTAGCGACCGTGCTGTTCGGCCAGCTTGGCCTGTTCCTGCTTGAGCGTGGCGAGCAGTTCGTCGAGCAATTCGCCGTATTGCAAACTGCGCAGCCCGGGGGTGTTGGGCGACGAAATGTTGACCGTGATATAGGCCGCGTGGGCGTAGACCTTTTGCATGCAGTGCAAGTAGTCTAATTTGCCGTCTTCGACCGGCGTGTCGCGATTTTTGCCGATGTTGACGCCGACCAATGCCGGTGATTTTTTCGCCTTCAGATTGGCGACCAGATGATCGACACCCTGATTGTTAAAGCCCATGCGGTTGATAATTGCTTGCTTTTCGACGATCCGAAATAGTCGCGGCGCGGGGTTTCCGGCTTGCCCGCGGGGTGTCACCGTGCCGACTTCTACATGCCCAAAACCCATGGCGTAAAAGGCGTCGATCGCCTCGCCATTTTTGTCCAAACCGGCGGCTAGCCCGACCGGATTATCAAATTCGAGGCCCATCACCGATACCGGCGCGCTGTCAAGTTGCTGCCGATAAAGGCGCTCTAGGGGGGTGTTAGCGGTGCGGCTGAGGCCGCCAAGGGTCAGGTCATGGGCTCTTTCGGGGTCTATTTTCAGCAACAGCTTTTGGGCAATTTCAAACAACATAAATGCGTGTCTCTGGTTTTATGGCTCTTGTTTTATGGCTCTGGTGTTATGTCTCTTGTCTCACAGCTCTGAGTTTATTGCTCTGGGTTTAAACAGCGCGGTTCATTGACCGAGTCATGTGCGCGGGTCATCCGCTGTGCTGCCTTGTGTCGCGGATGATAACATTTCGCCGCGTTGAGGTATCTAGCGCGAAATATACCGCGCTTTGTGCTCCGCGCAGTCGATTGGTGCGTAAAGATTTTTGTGCGTAGAATTGAAACATCGCGTGATGTACCACGTTGGACGAGGGTAGAGGATTATGGCGGTAACGCTGGCCAAGCTAGAAAAATATTTTGTGGTCGAAAAATTGATTTTTCATTCGATTGATCTGAGCCTTTATCAAGTGTCGGCGATCATCGAGGGCCAAGAGCAGTACGTCAGCGACAGCGACGGAAAGTTGTTGCGGTCTTTTAATCTGGTGGAATTGCAAAAGCAGTTGCGCGCCGTCGAGGCGCAAGAACGGGTACTTAGACACACCAGCGCCTACGACGAAATGATTGGCGGCCCGGAAAAAACCTCGGGCAATACCCTCGAAGTGCCGCTTGCAGACAACCAATTGTATTGACGGGCGCTGCGCTGATCTTTTAAATCAAGGTTTTTAAGCGGAGTAAGCGCTTGCATCAATGACCCATCACAAGCCCTCATTTTAAAGATTTATGTCAGCCATGTGTTGCAGGCTGTGCGCGGGTGGCTCTAGATCAAACTCGGTATGCGATGGCGGTAGCTAAAAGCCGCGAGCAGTCTTGCTAAGAATGGCAATGGCCTGAAAGACATTGCTGGCGGGGAAGGTTTTTAACGGCTAGATAAGCAATAAAAAAGCGGCTTTTGAGCCGCTTTTTTATTGCACCGCCAGTAATGGGATTAATAGCAATCTATACCCTTAGTTTTTTCGTGTTCGTGACGCGATCGTATATAAAGCATTCTTCAAGCGAGTCATTATCTTTATTGGGGAGTGGGGTCCTGCCGCCATTTACCTCTTCCATTTCATTCATTGATAGCTCTCTCATGACTCTTCTCCTTAAGATTATAAAAAATGGTATTTGGGTCTTGCGATGTCTATGCAATTCCTAAAAAAATTATTACAGCTTTATCGAACTCTGGCGATATCAAAAAGAGCCAAAAATAATGTTGTTTTTGGAAAGAAGCATAGTAATTTGGGACGAAGGTTTCTTTTTGTGGTTTTTAGTATAAAAAACTTGTCATTAAAAGCTAGAATAAAACGCCATTTGAAGTATCACTCAGGCAGTTCTTTG
>CALGJN010000381.1:0-1701 GCA_937920185.1 uncultured Cellvibrionales bacterium
CCGAGTATCGGCTGCGCGCGGCGTCGATGATCGAGGCCGGTCGCCCCGGTTATCTGATCGCCTGCCGGTTGCGCGATCCCGGCTCGGTTATGCCCCTCGATCAGGCCGGCTACACGGCCCAGCAAATGCAAGACATTTGGATGCTCAACCAGGCGCCGGGTGGCCTGTCGGTGTTTAGTGGGCCGACAGATTCGGGCAAGTCGACCTCGTTGACCTCGATGGTCGCGGCCATGCCAACCAATATGCGCAAACTGGAGATCGCCGATCCGGTCGAAGTCTACCTCGATCACTGTACCCACGTGCAGTTAAAAAAGGAAAAAAACTCCGACAACTTCGATCAGATTATGGCCACTACTGTGCTCGTCAACCCAGATTTTTTATTGCTCCAAGAAATTCGTGACAAGCGCACCGCGGCGGCGGCTATATCGATGGCCCAGCAGGGTAAACAGGTACATTCCACGCTGCACTCGACCACCTGCGCCGGCGTGCCGTCGCGACTTCACGACCTCGGTATCTCGCTCAATCTACTCGGGTTTAAAGATTTTTTCTGCGGTATGGTCAGCCAAAATCTGGTGCCACTGTTGTGCCGCGATTGCGCCTTGACCCAGCACCGTGATCCGGCCGAGCACCGGCGCCATCAACAGCTATTTGAATCCTCAAAACTGCGCTATATCAACCCCCAAGGGTGCGCCCATTGCACCCGTGGGGTTAAAGGACAGACGCTGGTGGCCGAGGTCTATCCGCTGTTGCGCGCGGGCGATGGCGCCTACAGTTTGATTCGCCAGGGCGCATTCGCCGAGTTGGCCGAGTATATGACGCTCGAGGTTGGGGTCGATTCAAAGCACGCCATGGCCGCCGATAAGATCGTTGAGGGGTTGATCGATCCGATCATTACGGCGCGGCGAATTGGTTACTTCGACCCAGAAAAAACCTGGAACCGCAGCGTATGAGCGCTGATCAAATGCCCATCAAAACAATCAACGGATTAATGATATGTTGAAATTACCGCGCCCATCGATAGGGCAATTTTTACTGCGTTGGCTCAATACCACGCTGATGTTTCCCTACGCCGATCGCGCGGTGCTCTACGATATGCTGGCGATCCAGCTGCGCGCCGACGTGCCGGTACACGCCTCGGTAGACAGTTTACTCAACCTCTCGGGCAACGAGGGGATCGTGGCAAAATTCTGCGCCAGCGCGCTTGAGAACAAGGACAGTCTCGGGCAGGGGCTCTACGACAGCGCGCTGATACCGCTGTTTGAGGCCCAGTGCGTCGATGCCG
The DNA here is from genome assembly GCA_937920185.1 of uncultured Cellvibrionales bacterium. Taxonomy (GTDB): domain Bacteria; phylum Pseudomonadota; class Gammaproteobacteria; order Pseudomonadales; family Porticoccaceae; genus TMED48. The sequence goes on from CALGJN010000381.1 coordinate 1,283, forward strand.
CCGAGAGCAAAGGCCCCGACGCCATGATCGAGATCCTCGGTCATCTGGGCACCGCAAAAACCCGTAGTAGCCTGCTGCACAGCGTGATCTTTGAAAACAAATACTACGGCACGCTGCTGTTGCTGATTTTTCTCATGCTCTATCTGGCCGAGGGTACCATGACCCAGTTTGTCGCGCAGGCGCCGGCGGTGGCCGAGGTCAGCATGGCAGTGGCGATCTTTTTTATTCACGACCACGGCAGTTGGATAGCCACTCTACTGGTGTTTGCGATTGCCATACTGAGCTTCAGTCGCACCCAGCACTATGGGTCGCGGCGTAAATACCTCGGTCCGCTTGACGGCGATTATCGGCGCGCGGTGGCGATTGAGTTTTGCGACATGGCGCAGATTATTTTTCGTTACGAAAGCAGCCAGCGGCGC
>CALGJN010000382.1:0-2707 GCA_937920185.1 uncultured Cellvibrionales bacterium
CAGAGTTGGTTGGATGAGAGCGATTTGGATGAGGCGCTACAAAACTTGCTGTACTTTGAAGGGCATGAAAAAAATATGCACGAGAATCTTGCGCGTCAAAAACGTGCCTTGCGCGGACGCGTGATAGATATTCTGATCTCTGATCCACAGGTTTAGATTCGATTAATTTATGCGCGCAGGGATGTGCTTTATTTATCTCGCTATTGAGACCTTGCAATTGGCTCATTAGCAGATCAATAAAGTTATTTGTGCGTCGACTTAAAAATATCTATGCCCATATCAGCTGGTAGACGCGATCAACACTATTACTCAAGTCTTGTTGTTAGAACGAGCTATTGCTCATTCCGGCGATGCTTCCACCCATGCTAATGTTGCTTAGCTGCCGGAGCAGATCTTTGTTAACGTCGGTTTAGAGTAAAACTGCAAACCATAATGTCCATCCACGTCGTTACTTTATCGAAAGCAGGTCCTTCGTCGGGCTTTGTCGTGTGTGCATGGTGGGCGTTTGTTGCTAATAATCGAGTTGCAGTTCTGGACTAGCTGGTACAGAGTAGCGTTATGTCTAGGCCCCGTGAGTTTGACCGATCAAACAGTGTTGCCATCGCTATGCAGCTATTTTGGCAGCGCGGGTATACCGCGACATCCCTCGATAATTTATTGACTGCACTGCACATCGGGAGGGGTAGTTTTTATGCCGCATTTGGAGATAAGCAAACGCTTTACACAGAGTGCTTGAGGCTTTTTTGCGATCGTACATTGGACGAGTTACAGGCGCTTGTGCAGCCGCATGACTATATGCGCTTAGCCGATGATTTTTTTGAAAAAACCATTTTTGGGGTGCCCAAATCGCGTAGATTCAATGGATGCTTGATGGTAAATACTTTATTGGATAGCGTCGCTGAAGAGCCTCTTGTTTTGGCTCAGGCGAACGACGGGTTAGCCGATGTCGAGGGATTATTTGTCAAGGTCTTCGATTGCGCTCAAGGCGCAGGGCAACTCGGTAGCCAGCATGATACGGCCAGCTTGGCGCGTTTCGTGATGCTGATCAATCAAGGTTTGCGTGTCAGTTGCCGCAAGCGCAGGTCTGAGCGCTATTTGCGTGCCGAATTAGACAGCGCGCTGGCATTTCTTCCGGGCGTTTTCATTGGATCCTGCTAGCTATTTTTGTATTTTAAAAATTATCATTTATCGTATTGGAGTGCACCAATGGTTTCAGCAGAAATGCCCTACACTAAAAAATATCACAACGTTTTTGATAAACAGATTGCGACTATCGAGGAGGGGCGTGGAGATCCAATCGTGCTGTTGCACGGCAACCCCACGTCGTCGTACCTGTGGCGTAATGTCATACCTGAGTTGGCTGGGCTAGGGCGGGTTATTGTTCCAGATCTTATCGGCCACGGCGACTCCGATAAATTGCCTACTAGTGAGGGAGCGCTGAGGTATTCATTCGCGAGTGCTTATCGCTATTTGGACGGCTTACTCGACGTCATGGGTGTCGCCAGTCGAGTGACCTTAGTGGTTCACGACTGGGGCAGCGCGCTGGGATTTTACTGGGCGCAGCAGCACCCCGATAGCGTTCGAGGAATAGCCTATATGGAGGGTATTGTGCAGCCTTTCGAAAGTTGGGATGACTGGCCGGAAGCGGCCCGCGGTATTTTTAAGGCGTTTCGCTCTGAGCACGGTGAAGACTTAGTTTTGCAGCGTAACAAGTTTGTTGATGCAGTGCTTCCGAATTCGGTGATGCGTGGGTTGGGCGATGAAGAAATGGCGCATTACCGACGCGCCTTTTCGACGCCCGAGGATCGACAGCCCACGCTCAATTGGCCTCGGCAGATTCCGATTGATGGCGAGCCCGCAGATATGGTCGCGTTGGTCGCTAGCTATGCCCAATGGTTGTCGCAAAGTACAGCATTGCCTAAATTATTTATCAACGCCGATCCAGGGTCGATACTCACTGGGCGGGCACGAGAATTCTGCCGTAGCTGGCCCAATCAGGTAGAAATTACCGTGTCGGGAACACACTTTATTCAGGAAGACTCGCCGGTCGCAATTGGTCGTGGCATAGCGACTTGGATTCGGGGATTATGACCGATAGCAGCTACTATTAAAGGGTATCCCTCGAGAGGGTAACCATTGAGAGTGCATTTTACCAAACCGTTAACCCAGAGGAACCGCCATGAGTGATACAACCGTTTATATGTTAGTCAATCTCCACGTTACCAATGCAGATGAATATAGAATTTACGAGAAGGGATTTTTCCCGATATTAAAAAAATATGGCGGTCAGTTCATTACTTATGACGATCAATCCGTGACACTGGAAGGCACCGCGCGTGAAGGGCGCATGATTATGTTTAGCTTTCCATCCGAACAAGTAGCGCGCGATTGGTTTGCAGATCCGGAATATCAGGCACTTTCTGAGCATCGCAGAGCCGGTACCGAGATGCAGTTTTTGACCATGGTGCATGGATTGCCGCCGCGCTCATAATGTTAAGAGTCGATCCTTATCCGAACGCTTTGGCCTTTGCGGCCAGCGAGCGGCTATAGCTTGACTTGTGCTGTCTACCACCAATAGATTCTCTATTAGTGGTGGCCAGCAGCTTTAGAACTACTGGCGTTTTCGTTTTACTGGTTGGGTCGCTGCGCTGATTTGGCGCAGCTAAGCGCGGATCTTTGCCAATCAAATTGACCGCTTAGTAGGCGG
>CALGJN010000383.1:0-3276 GCA_937920185.1 uncultured Cellvibrionales bacterium
TCGAAGGTGGTGATGGAATATCTCGACGAGCGCTTCCCACACCCGCCGTTACTGCCGGTTTACCCGGTGGCTCGGGCGCAAAGTCGATTGTGGATTTTTCGTATAGAGCGCGACTGGTGTACCCTGTCGGATCGAATTATTCGCGATCCTAACGGCAATGATGGCGCCGAGGCGAGAAAAGAATTGCGTGAATCACTGATTGGCGTGGCCTCGATCTTTACCGACTTGCCGTATTTTATGAGTGAGGACTACACGCTGGTGGATTGTTGCCTAGCACCATTGCTTTGGCGATTGCCGCAACTGGGGATAGAGATTCCTGTGATTGCCCAGACTAAGCCCCTGCACAACTACATGAAACGCGTTTTTGAGCGCTCAGCCTTTGAAGAAAGTCTGACCGACTTGGAACGCGAGTTCCATAGCTGATCGGGTTTATTGCATATGCTGTCCAATCGCCCATATCTCATCCGAGCCTTCTACGAGTGGATTGTGGATAACGATTGTACGCCCTACGTGGTGGTAGACGCCCATCATGAGAACGTTGAAGTACCGCAAAATTTCGTCACCAACGGTCAGATCATACTCAACATAGCGCCGCGCGCGGTGACCAATTTTGAGATGAATAATGATTTTATTCAGCTATCGACGCGTTTCGGTGGTATTCCGATCGATATTTTCTGTCCAATGGGCTCGATACTGGGTATTTATGCACAGGAAAACGGTCAGGGAATGATGTTTGAACCTGAACCGACCGAGGACCCGACGCCACCGCAGGGTCCCAAGGCGATTACGCCGCCGCCGCCGCCGCCCAAACCGCCGCGTCGAGACAGTCTCAAAAGTAAGCCGTCGCTGCGGGTCATCAAGTAGCGACTGCGGGGCTGAAAGAGGTTACGGGGACAGCGTCGCCGTGGTCAATTGGACGGTCCGCAGGTAAACAGTTAACAGTATTAAATGGTGCGATAACGGAGGCTCGTCTTGGGCTTTTTGTTATTTGATTCTTGGCTACTATATTTTAAATAGCTTTGTATTTTAAATAGCTTTATTTTCTAAATGGCTTTATTTTCTAAGTCGCTTTATTTTAACTAGCCAGGCATTGCCGGCCAAAGAGCTTGCGCGTTACCGGGTTTGACAGACACGGCTACTCTCGACGGGTGCGCTGCGAGCGATATTAGCCACTAGCGATATTAGCCACTAGCGATGTTAGTCATAAGTGATATTAGTAACAAGAAATATTAGTAACAAGAAATATCAGTAACAAGAGATATTAGTCAATCATCACGCTGCACGATGCGTGTTTCGTGCTCTGAAAACACTATGCCAAGCATCACAACGGTGTCATCGACCGCTTCGCCAGACTCGGCACGCGCGGGCACAATTTAGACCGTCATTGGCGATCCATGCGTTGCTCATTCAATATATTCAAACACCGTGGCAACTCTGCGCGCACCGCCAGTTTCGCGGGCTCGATTGGCGACTTTAGCGCCGATTGACTTGCTGACAAGCCCCATCAAATAGACCACGCTGTCCTCGCTGATAACGTCTATATCACCGGCGCGAATTTCCTCGTCGATCGCTAACTTCGCCTTGACCTTGGTGGTCAGGATGGCGTCGTTGGCTCGCGCCATAAGCGTCGAATTATTGCGCACGGCAAGTTCGTTGTGGACCACCCTGACGCCCTTGAAGGCACGCGCGGTGTCCCCAGCGAGAACTTTCAAGCGTTGATTGGGCACTTCACCGGTTAGCAGTACCACCGCATTGTAGACGTTGATATTGATATGCGAGTCGTCTAATTGTGGGTCGGCTTTCTTGATGTTGACGCCAATATAGGTATCCATGGTAAGGTCGCTAATGTCGGTGCCGAGACCGGTCGACGTTTCGTTTTTGCCCACCGGTTGGTCGGTCACACTGTGCAAAACCGTGGTGCAACCGCCTAGCAGCATGACGCTGAAGAGTAGACTGAAAAGCTTGTACACTTAATTTTCTCCTAAAATTATATGGTCGATAAGATCACCCAGACAGGCTATCACCTGAAACTGAAGGGTGTCCAGCGCCGCAAGTTCGAATTCGCTCATGTCGATGGGCAGATCGCCGTAGCCTAGGCTGTCGATCAGTATTGAATCATTTTTGTAGGCCAGTAATACAATTCTCACGCCTCGTTCTACCGCCGCCTCGATGCTGTCTATCAAATCGCTATGGCTACCACCACGACTAAGCAAAACCAGTATGTCGGATTGCTTGGCGTGGGTGAGCAGCGCTTGCGCGAAGCGGTCGTGAGCATCGATGTTGTGCGTTAATTGGTTGATATTGATGGACGGAAAACCCGGTCGAGGGATCTGCGAGCCAGTACTCAAAATATGGCTAAAAAACTGCCCGGTTAAAGCGCTGGAGCCCTGCCCAAAGGTATAGATGGTCTTGCCGTCAAGTAGCGCCTCAGTGAGCATTTCGGCTGCTTGCGCGAGTTGTGGTGCAAACGCGTCGCCGACGGTCATTGTACCCTCGATCAGGCGTTCAAAAAAATGAAATATCTGTCGGTCTAGTGTCATATCGATCCAGTCGCTGTGCTAATTATGCGGTGGTTATTGCGAGATGTTCTTTATCCAATTATATCGATAACTATGCCGGCTATCGAGTTGCGGCACTAAGGTCAAAGCATCCAACCTAAAAGTCTGTGATGGCGGTTGTCGCTGTTGCAAAAATGCACTGGCTGCAGCCCGTAGGCGGGTTAATTTCGCCCCAGTAATTGCCTCTTCGGCGCTGCCGAAGCGATTGCTGTGGCGGTATTTCACTTCGACGAAAACCAAGTCTTGGCGATCGTACATAATAAGGTCAATCTCGCCTCTGCGGGTACGAAAATTGCGTTCGACCAACGTCATTCCGCGTTTTTGCAGGTAGTCACAAGCCATGTTTTCGGCCTGTTTGCCCGACAATCTCGGCGGTTGCTGCGATGGCATTGCCCTCCTCCCTGAGACTACAGTTGGGGCCGGGTACGCTACCGAGCGGTCACTCGCTGGCATCGATAGCGACCACCCGCCCACGGTCAAATTTGGCCCATCCAGTGCGGCGTTTGATTTGTCCACTCTCCAGCGACAGCAGGCCGGTGGCGGCAAACAGCGGCTGTTTACCCACTGCCCGGCGCAGGTTGGCGAGTTCCCGATGAACTAAAAAGGCATCGTAGCCTAGCGCATAAAAACGTTGCAGCGCAGTATGTAATTCGGGGTCGGGCGATAGCGGCGTCGCCAATTGACCATCCAGCATCCATGGCATGGCGCAGAATTCGAT
>CALGJN010000384.1:0-16005 GCA_937920185.1 uncultured Cellvibrionales bacterium
TTCGAATCGTTGCTACACTGCATCACAAAGCCAAAACGGCGAAAGGGAGAACGCGAGTGAAAAAATCTTTATTGATGGCTGTGCTTTCGGTTGCGGCCTTAAAGAGCGTTGCGCAACCGGCGCCGGTGTTGCAGTCGGGTGACATCGCCAACTGGATTAAATACACCGTTGTGGCTGACCGTGTGCGCCAGGAACTGGCCGCCGACCGCCGCAATTTCGCTTACATGGATAGGCCTTACGCGGAGCACGCGGGAACCCATAAGCGGTTATTAAAGACCGACGGTTGCGTTGTAGAAAAGCGCGTATACCCCCTCACTGACCGCACCATCGTCCAGTATATCGATCAATGTGACGGCCGCATTATCAAAGAGACCAGTCAGGAGAGGTGATTTCTAGCCCGCTCAATTAGCGCTTAGCGCTTGTCTGTAGGCGTTCGATAATCGCTTCAGTAGTGGGCTGGTCGATTGCGCCATGGCGGCTCCAGGTGGCACTCTGGTAAGCCTTGTCACCGCCGTCGAAGACCACCTGTTGCAAGCTCGCAACCAGCGTTGAGTAGGGTATCTGCCAGTCGTGGTAGCCCTGCCGGATGACTTCGACGTACGCTTCGGAGGGTGGGCCATAACCATAGCGCGGATTCATGATGTAGGTCATTACCGATAGGACTCGTCCGTCGAGGTGGAGATCGATGATTTTTTTCCCATACAGCGTCGGATAGTTCTCGTAGTGGTCGAGCGCTGCCTCGCAGGTGGCAGTGATTTTATACAGTCCGACTGGAACGGCGTTGTCTATGGCGGGAGTGATATCGGCGACGCCGCGAAACACCAGTTGCCAATCGGGTAACACTGCGGCGGCTATCGGCTGCGCGGCGGGGCAGCGCTGGCGCATCTGGTGGTGATTTAGGTTTGAGCCGTAGGCGGCGTAGTAGATGTCTTTTGTCATTCGTTGTCCTCTCTCCTCTTGTGCGCTTTCCTCATTCGCCAGTCTGCGTTGCCCGGTTATTGTGCACTGCCGGTGCACTTGCGTCGACGTAACAAACCGGGCGTCTGGTCAGGTTGGGCTAAATTTTGGTTTAATAATCGACTGGGATGACATTTTTTGAACGGCTGCTGAATGAACGAGTTTAGCGTTTTAAGGTATCAATCGGTGTTCTTTGCCAACTTATCATTAACCGATCGCCCTTGCTGGCATGAAATATCAACCATGCGACTGGTGGTGTGATTAATGATTGCGTTACTATAAGTTAGTATACGAGGCTAGTTTTATTTATCGAGGGTGCGGTGATGGCGCCTGGGGAAATCCAGAAATAACCATGAACCTGTGCACCCTGGGATCGTTTAGCGGTGTTCAATCCGGAAATCAGAGTGCGGCACCCCGTAGAGGACATTGATGAATGACCGAGACGTCAGAAAAAGTAAAGCTTGAGGATTACATGCTGGCTAACAGCATGAGTAAGGAAGAGGTATTTCAGGCGATCTCAAGAAAGGAGATCTCCGGTAGCTTTGTTGCCGGAGGTTGGCTGATTGAAGACCCAAAGGGTGCTGCTATTAGTGCCGCGCCTGAACCGCCGCCGGCGATCAATCAGCCTGATGCGCGTGCCGAGGAACGCTTGGCTCGTGAAAAAGAATCGGCGCTGGCGAAGATCGCCATGGCTCAGACAATGGCGAAAACTGCGCAAAAAGAGGCCAAAAAATCGACCGGACGAAAATCGCTAGCGACGCCCGAGAGTAAACCTGCGGACAAATCAGGGAGCAAGTCCCAGAGTTCGGTGCTTTTGGCGCCGCAAACTCCGCCGGAAGCGCCGGAAGCGCCGAAACCGAGTGCCGATAGGCCCCTGGCAGGCGGCAAATTAGATTTTAGAAAATCGGGCATGGCTGAATCGATTCTCGCCGAGGCCAGAGAGATAGCGTTGGGTCCCCAAGCCGCTGGGTCGACAGCCAACAACCAACCGGCGACTCCGCCACCGCTGAATCCGGGCAGCCTCGCTGCAGGCATTTTGGCTGAGGCGCGCGATTTGGCCAAACTTCAAGGCGATATTTCGAACATTGCTAAGGCTCCTCCACAAAGTGATGTAAAAGACAGTGCGCCGTCTTTTACTGGGACACCGAGATTTATTGCCCGGCAGTTCGAGGAGGAATTGTTAGATGACGAAGAAGAGGCCGATGAAGAGGAGCGCTGGAAGACCAAATTAGACGATTATGTGGTCGAAAAAGGCATTGCCATGGAAGACGCTTTTAAGCTGATCACCAGTAAACAGGTAAACGGTCAATTTATCGGCGGAGCTTGGTATATCCTCGACAGCGACGAAGATCATCGCCAACGCAAGCGTGATGCTGCGGCAACGGCCGCCGTCGCCGAGCGGCAGGTGCGCGCGGGAGACGTGAGGCGCGAAAAAATACGCCGCGACGAGGCGCGTCGCAAGATCAAAATCGGCGAGTACATGATGGACAAGGGCCTGAGCAAAGAACAGGTCTTTAAACTCATTCAGGACAAGACCGTCGATGGTAATTTTTCCAATGGCGATTGGTATATTCTCGAGAGCGAGGACGATTTGCTCGCCCGCGAAGGCAAGTTAGAGGCCGAAGCGGAGGCGCGCGCGGGAATAGAGAAGGCCAAAGAAGAGGCCTACAAAGAACGTCGTCACGAGGCCAATTTACAAGACGGACTGAATGAAGAACAGCGTGCGCAGGCGTTAAATATTCCCTTTATTACCGACGCTAAGTTCGCTGATCGAAGCATTTTAAAAACTATTGGGGTGGTTCAGGGCAGTACCGTGCGAACAAAAAGCTTACCTGCTGAAATGTCTGGTGAGAGCGCCACCTTGCCGGGTGCCGAATTGGTTTCATTTACCGCAGACATCGCGGACGCAAGGTCGCAGGCGATCGACCGGATGAAGATAGACGCCTTTACAAAAGGCGCCAATGCGATTGTGTCAACGCAATTTAGTACCTCGATGATTGATATGGGGGTCACTGAAATCCTCGTCTATGGTACCGCCGTGGTGATAGCCTCGGCGACTATTTAGGCCGAGGATGGGCATTTCTATCCCCTGTGCGCCAGCTAGTGGTTATTCAGTGAAATTGTCAGATGTGGTCGTTGACAGCGGTTTGATCCGCGATCGGGGACGGAATAATTCGGCTGATCTGTAAATTAGAGCGGCGCGACAAGATCTGTGGCATACCGACCAAAAACCGATGCATCTGGGGTCATGGTTTGGATAGCCCCATTTTCTGATACCATACCGATATGTCTATTGGCGTGACTTCCCAATCCAGTCTCAGTGCGCGCAATAATCTCAGGGATCTGAGTATTATTCGGGTTTCACTGATCTGTGTGCAAGCATTGGCCCTAGTGGCGTTTAGCCAATTTTATCGGATTGGGTTACCGGTCGAGGCGCTGTGTTGGGTGCTCAGTGGTTATTCCATGGTCGCTGTATTTTCATGGCAGCGAACGCGGCAGGTCAAGCCGATCACCGATTTTGAGTTTTTCTTGCACCTGCTAGTCGATATGTTTTTTTTCAGTTTGCTGCTGTACTTTAGTGGCGGTGCGTCAAATCCTTTCATCTCCTATTACCTGATCCCGATCAGTATTTCGGCGATTACCTTGCCGCGGCGCTATACGCTTTTGGTGACTGTCGCCGGGTTGATGGCGTACAGCATTTTACTGCAATACTATGTCGAAATAGCGGCGATTGCACCTAGCGTTGAATTGCACAGCGGCAACAATTTACACATCACTGGCATGTGGGTAAATTTTGGTGTTAGTGCGGCAATTATTACTTATTTTGTCAGCCGTATGTCTCTGCAATTGAAGTCCCATCAGTTAGAGATCGCCGAGCAACGGGAGGCGCAGTTGCGCAGCGATCAAATTCTCGCGGTCGGTACGCTGGCGGCCGGCACCGCGCATGAACTGGGCACGCCGTTAAATACTATGAAGATACTCGTCGATGAGATCCTCGAGCGCCCAGGACTGCCAGAGCGCGACGATATGCTGTTGTTACACGCTCAGATCGAACAGTGCAAGACCACCCTGAAGCAGTTGATCTGCACTGCCGAACAATCGCAATCTGACGCGCTGCAAGCTCAGCGTTTGGAGCTTTATTTTCAGCAGTTGTTTGAGCGTTGGCAATTGATGCGGCCCAATCTCAAAGCCAACATCCATTTTCCGCAGGCTAGCGCCACCACGCAGATGGATCAGGTCGCTGTGTTCGATCCAACGATTGCTCAATCGCTGTTAAACATCCTCAATAATGCCGCTGATGCCAATCCGTTGAACGTCGAGGTCACACTGCGGTGGAGCGTGCGCGAGGTGCAACTTAGTATCCGCGACCATGGGCCGGGTTTAGCGCCGCATAATCTTGAATCTCTGGGTGATCCTTTTGTAACCGATAAAGCGGATGGCCTCGGCCTCGGATTATTTTTATCGCGGGCCACGCTAAACCGCTTTGGCGCCAGTATACGAGTTCAAAATGCCGCTGGTGGTGGTCTGTTGACAGAGATCGTTCTGCCACTATCGAATACTGCTATGCCGCGGGAAAAAGGTCTCTAGTATGCATTACCTATTGGTCGATGACGACGTCACTTTTAGCCGCGTTTTGGCTAGTGCGTTGACCCGTCGCGGGGGCGAAGTGGTCTGCGCGGCAAACAGCGCAGAGGCGTTAACCCACTGTGCATCCGCTCCTATTGAGCGCGTGGTACTCGATCTCAAGCTCGACGGCGAATCTGGATTAACCCTTTTAAAACAACTGATGGCATTGCAACCGCAATTGCGCGTGGTGGTATTGACCGGTTATTCGAGCATTTCAACCGCGGTGACAGCGGTCAAATTGGGCGCTGTCCAGTACCTGTGTAAACCGGCTTCGGTGCGTGATATCGAGGCGGCATTTGAGTGCGATTTGGCGGTGGAAAGTACCGATGTCGCTGAGCATCCGCCCTCTCCGAGTCGCCTTGAGTGGGAGCATATACAGCGCGTGCTGGGTGCCAACAATCACAATATATCGGCAACCGCGCGCGCTCTTGGAATGCATCGACGAACGCTTCAACGAAAACTATACAAGCGACCGGTGGCGTCCTAGACTAGCCACGATTGCGCTCCTCCAGCATTTAACCGCTGGCAACAAGTGCCGCCGCAAGCACCGTCATCCGATGCTGGGAATGCCCGTCGGGCAGCGCAGTCTAAAGGCCCCGTCGCCGGGTCGATTGGCTTTTGACAGCGTGCCCTTGGCTCGCCGTATAATGGACTCAGCGACAGTCCAATTACTTTAAAGAGGTAACCTATGACTCATTCTGCCTACATCTACGATGCTATTCGAACGCCGCGCAGCAAGGGTAAAAAAGATGGCGCTCTGCACGAGGTTAAACCGATCGAACTCGGCGCGGGATTACTGACGGCGTTGCAACAGCGCAACGATCTGGACACCGCCTACGTCGACGATGTATTGATGGGCTGTGTTTCGCCGGTCGGCGAGCAGGGCAGTGACATAGCAAAAATGATTGCGCAGCGTGCCGGTTGGGATGAGTCGGTGGCGGGTGTTCAACTCAACCGTTTTTGTGCCTCTGGTCTCGAAGCGGTGAACACCGGCGCGCAGAAAATCGCTTCGGGTTGGGAGCAGTTGGTCGTCGCCGGCGGGGTCGAGTGCATGTCGCGTGTTCCCATGGGCAGTGATGGCGGCGCGTGGGTCAGCGATGCGGCGTTTTCCATAGACACAAGCTTTGTTCCCCAGGGAATTGGTGCCGACACCATTGCGACCCTCGATGGTTATTCTCGCGAGGATGTCGACGCCTATGCGTTGGAGTCGCAACGGCGCGCGGCCCATGCACGCGATAATGGTTACTTTGACCGTTCGGTAGTGCCGGTGCTGGACAGCAACGGTTTCAGCATTTTACAGCATGACGATTTTATCAAACCGCAGAGCAGCATGGAGGGTCTCGGGGCACTGCGCGCTTCCTTCGAGCAGATGGGTAGCATGGGCTTTGATGCCATGATGATCAAAAAGTACAACACCCTCGATCGGATCGACCACGTGCATACCCCGGGCAACTCATCGGGCATCGTCGACGGCGCCAGCGCGGTATTGATCGGCAGCGAGCGCGCCGGCAAAGACCTCGGTTTGACCGCCCGAGGGCGCATCGTTGCAGGCGCTATTTTGGCCTCCGACCCAATTATTATGCTGACAGCTCCCGGCCCCTCGGCGGTGAAATGTTTGCACACCGCAGGCTTGACCGAAAATGATATCGACCTATGGGAAATTAACGAGGCGTTTGCGGCCGTTGCGATGCGCTACATGCGCGATCTGGACATCGATCATTCGGTCACCAATGTGAACGGGGGGGCAATAGCCATGGGGCATCCGCTCGGCGCTACTGGCGCAATGCTGTTAAGTAGTATGCTCGACGAGTTAGAGCGCCGCGAGTTACGCCGTGGCATGCTCTCGCTGTGCGTGGGTGGCGGCATGGGCATCTCTTGCATTATTGAGCGCGCATAAGGGCGCGAACTGCGCATTTTTGTACTGATTTTGAGCAATTCAAAGGGCCATTCAATGAGTGTTTTTAACTACCAAAAAGATCAACAGGGCATCGTCACCATCACCATGGATATGACCGGGCCGGTGAACGCAATGAATGCTGAGTACAAGGTTGCCATGCACGACGCCGTCAATCGCTTGGAGCAGGAACAGGGCCTTGTGGGGGTGATATTAGCGTCGGCTAAACGGGTATTTTTCGCCGGTGCCGATCTCAAAGACTTGGTTGGCGCAACGCCTGATCACGCCGAGGATATCTACCGCGATACCCAGCGTATAAAACACGACATGCGGCGCCTTGAAAAGTTGCCGGTGCCGGTGGTGGCGGCGATCAATGGCGCCGCTTTGGGGGGTGGGTACGAGCTGTCACTGGCCTGTAATCGGCGAATTGCGGTGAATCACCGCGCGGTTAAAATCGGTTTGCCGGAGTGCTCTCTGGGATTGTTTCCGGCCGGTGGCGGGATCGTGCGACTGACCCATTTGATTGGCGTTCAGGCTGCGTTGGATATTATTCTTGGCAGCAAGCAAATGACTCCGGAAAAGGCGCTAGCAGTGGGTATGATCGATCAGTTAGTAGAGACGCTGGATGATCTTATTCCGGCGGCTAAACGCTGGCTCATCGACGTTGAGTCACAAGCCGATGCCGCCCGGCAACCATGGGACCGAAAGGGCCACAAAGTCGCAGGTGGCGCGATCAATACGCCAAAAAATGCGCAGTATGCTGCCGTAGCGCCGACCATGTTGCACCAAAAGACCCGCGGCCTGCTGCCGAATGCGACGGCGGCTATGGACATCGCGTTTCAGGCGAGTATGCTCGATGTGGACACGGCGTTGCGTATCGAGAGCCGCGAGTTCGTCAAAGTGGTCACCGGTGCGGTGGCCAAAAATATGATTACCACGTTCTTTTTTCAGCTCAACCAGATCAATGCAGGCGCCAGTCGACCGCAGGGTGTGGCCAAGAATCCAACGCGAAAATTAGGTGTTCTCGGTGCCGGTATGATGGGCCAGGGAATCGCCTATGTCGCTGCTATGGCGGGCATTCAGGTGGTGCTCAAAGACATGACTTTGGCGGCTGCTGAAAAGGGTAAGGCCTATACGATCGCGCTGTTGGCCAAGCAAACTAGCCGCGGCCGCCTCGATGCAGCCAAAGCCGAGGTCATTGCCGACCTGATTAAGCCGACCATCTGCGATACCGATTTGGCCGGTTGTGATTTGATCATCGAGGCGGTGTTTGAAAATATCGCGCTCAAAAACACCATCACTCAGAGTACCGAGCAGTACTTGTCGGGCGATGGGCACTGGGGTTCTAACACCTCGACGCTGCCGATCACACAACTGGCGGAGGCGAGCGCAAAGCCGGAGAATTTCATCGGCATCCACTTTTTCTCCCCGGTCGACAAGATGCCGTTGATCGAAATCATAGCTGGAGAAAAAACCAGCGACGCAACGCTTGCCAAGGCGTTCGATTTTGCTCAACAAATTGGCAAGACTCCGATCGTGGTCAACGACTCGTTGGGCTTCTTCACGTCTCGAACCTTTAGCACCTATCTCGATGAGGGGGCTAAACTACTGGTCGAGGGCGTGCATCCGGTGAAGATAGAAAACCTTGCCAAAGCCACTGGCATGGCGGTTGGACCTCTGCAGGTGCAAGATGAGACGAGTCTCGAACTGAGCCGCAAGGTGTCCGAGACCTGGGCGGCCATGGGTATTGTTGACAAGTGGGGGGATGGCGAGACGCAGCGCCGCATGATCAAGGACATGATTACCGACAACGGTCGCGGTGGTAGGCACCACGGTGGCGGCTACTATGACTATCATGCCGATGGTAGCAAGAGCATCTGGCCGGGTCTCTTCGAGCTTTATTACGATGATAGCGTCGAGGTGGTGGATCGGGATATTCAGGATCGATTGATGTTTCGACAGGTCATCGAAACCTTAAAATGTTATCAAACCGGTGTGCTGCGAAGCGTTGCCGACGGCAATATTGGATCGATTATGGGCATCGGTGCACCGGCCCACACGGGCGGCTTTATCCAATTCGTCAACAGTTACGGTTTCTCAGCGTTTATCCAGCGCTGCGACGAACTATCGGCCGCTTATGGCGCGCGTTTTAACTGCCCAGAGATCGTTAAGCAACGGGCTGCGAGTGGCGAATTATTTGCTTAACACGCGGGTACGAGCGCTTTATACGGCGGTTACGGGTATGCCAATGAGTCAAATATGGGAGCCAATAAATGCAACAAACTAATGTCTTTGGGGAACTGATCGAAGAGTGCTGCAGCGACCCTATAACGGGATACTTTCGCGATGGCTTCTGCCGAACCGATGACCATGATCGCGGTTCGCACACCGTGTGTGCTCGAATGACAGAGAGTTTTTTAAACTTTTCAAAGCGTCGCGGTAACGACCTGTCTACGCCGCGCCCAGAGTACCAGTTTCCAGGGCTGGTCGACGGTCAGGCATGGTGTCTGTGCGCAGCCCGCTGGCTCGAGGCGCAGCAGGCTGGTTGCGCGCCTCGGGTGTATCTCAGGCGCACCAATAGCAAGGCCCTTGAGATCGTACCGCTGGATTTGCTCAGCGAACACGCCGCGGATCTCAATTAGCCCCACAGTTGCAGGGATATTGTGTTGAACGTCTACGAAAAATATCTGTTACCGCGCTTATTAAATTGCCTATGTAGCGCCAAACCAGTGCGCTATCAACGTGAAAAGGTGGTGCCCGGAGCTCAAGGCGTGGTGCTCGAGGTGGGTATTGGGTCTGGGTTAAATATCCCATTTTATGATGTCGCTCGAGTGGAGCGCGTGATCGGTTTGGACCCCTCGGTTGAGCTCAACGCGTTGGCGCGGTGCGTGGCTGCCGAGCACTGCGTGCCGGTCGAGTTAATGCTCGGTGATGCGCAGGCTATCGCGCTCGCGGAAAACTCGATAGACACCGTGTTGGTGACCTATACTCTGTGTACCATTCCGGATGCCTTGAGCGCTTGTCGCGAGATGTTGCGCGTGCTGAAACCCAATGGACGGCTAATTTTCTGTGAGCATGGAATTGCACCGGATGTCTCGGTGGCTCGATGGCAGGCACGTATTGACCCATTGTGGGGATTGTTGGCTGGCGGTTGTCACTTGAATCGGGACATTCCGCGACTGCTGACGGACGCCGGGTTTGAGTTGCAGAATCTCGAACAGATGTACCTGCCGAGTACACCGCGCTTTGCCGGTTACAACTTTTGGGGTAGTGCGCAGATCGGTGGGCATTTGTAAGGCTGCGCGCAAGACGCTCGAGGATGGCGGTAAATACCACTTTGGCAATCGTTCGCGTAGCTTTTTGAGGCCTCGCGGCACTGGTTGGCGTCGAGTTAACACGAGGATTTATATGCACATATCAGCCAAATTTGATGGCGGCAATATCAAGGTCATCGACGCTGAAGATGAGCGAAATATTGCTCTAGAGATCGTTAAAGATCACCAATCTGATTTTTATCAGTGGTTTCATTTTAAATTAGCCAATGCCCGGCCTACTGAGCACGTGCTAAATATAGTCAATGCAGGAAATTCGGCCTATGCCGATGGCTGGCCGGGTTATCGAGCCGTCGCGTCCTACGACAGAGTGAATTGGTTTAGAGTGCCGACGGAATTTGATGGTGAAAAGCTCATCATTAGCTTTACGCCCGAATACGACAGCGTGTATTTTGCGTATTTTGTGCCCTACAGTTATGAGCGGCACCAAGATTTTCTCCATCGAGCGCAATTGCAAGCAAACTGCCAATTACAGGTGTTGGGTGAAACCTTGGATGGCAGAGAGATATCAGTGTTAAAAATAGGCCAAGCGGGCGAGGGTAAACGCGTGGTATGGCTAACCGCGCGCCAACATCCGGGAGAGACCATGGCCGAATGGTTTATGGAGGGCTTTATCGATCGTGCAATCGATAAAGCTGACGGCGTTGCGCGCTCATTACTCGACCACGCGGTGTTTTACCTGGTGCCAAATATGAACCCCGACGGTTCAGTTCGCGGTCACTTGCGAACGAACGCGGCCGGGGTGAATCTCAACCGCGAATGGGCTGACCCCTCGATGGCGAAAAGCCCAGAAGTTTATCTGGTTCGAAAAAAAATGCTCGAGGTCGGCGTTGACCTCCATCTCGACGTTCACGGCGACGAATCTATCCCGGTGAATTTTGTCGACGGCTGCGAGGGAATCCCATCCTATGATCAACGACAAAAAACGCTTGAAGACAATTTCAAAGCGCTGTTGTTGGCGATAACGCCCGAATTTCAAGATCAGCGCGGCTACGATAAAGATGCGCCTGGGACCGCCAATTTATCTATTGCCACCAATTGGGTGGGTGAACGCTTTAAGTGCCTAGCGTTGACCATAGAAATGCCATTTAAGGATCACGATGAGCTGCCGGATGACCGAATGGGGTGGTCAGATCAGCGTAGCCGCATCTTAGGCAGAGACTTCTTAACCGCCATTCGACACGTGGTCGACGAGCTTCGATAAAACGTTGTCTGACCGTCACTGCACTGACGCGTTAGCCTTGCTCGAACTCTTGGGTGCAGCGCTTTAAGCTGCCCTCTATTGCTGCTAAATAGGTTTTTTCACGATTAGTCATAGCGGATTTAAAGCGCGTAACATCGGAGATAATCTGTTTGTAAGCGGGTCGATTAATCTCGCCAGCGATCAAATTTTCGCGCGCGGTGTACTCTTCTGTCAGCTGTTCTAAAATGCCGTCCGAAAGTTTTTTCCCAACCGCTTTTAGGCCGCACTTCCAGTACCGGTCAACGCTCGTCGGATCGCCTTGCGCGACGGGCTTTTTCTTTAGTTTTTGAATGCCGTCGATACCTCCGAGACGATGAAAAAGATACAGCCTTGGGCTGTTTAAACCCGAGGGTATTTCTGGTGCTGAGGAAGAGCCCGCTCCGCCGCCGCAGGCAGTCATAGTGATCAATCCAATGATTGCGGTAATTCGATGCATGTCATACCCCTTGGTTAGTTGTCGAGCGTCGCGGTGAGTTGGCCTGGCTGCCAACCCGACATGTCGCCCATTTGCAGTTTAAATAATCGGCAGTAATCGCCAAGGGTTTAGCCGCAAACCACCGGCGCCTTATCAGTTGGCGGCGATTCGATTGGCGGCGGCAATGCCTTTAATCGCATCACTATGCATGGCAAGCAACCTCTCGAACTGTTAGCCAACAGGACGGCTAGTTTTTATTTAACCAATACGGCAATTATAATGGCCCGTATGGGCTACTAATTTGTTACTATTTACGGTTGGATAAGCCGCCGGGCAAGGGTTGTTGGGGATATTTTTGAGAATTCTTATTTACAATGTAAAGAATTTTTTTGGCAAGGTAGGCAGTGGCCGAGCCGAATTCACGTTGATGCTTTTTGTCGGGGTAGCGATTGGCTTCACTGTGTTTGATCTGTCGGGTTATCTGCTAAATTTTTTCCCACTGAGCGTTTGGACGCACCTGTACGATAGCCTCAACGCAATGTTTAGTGGCTGGTATCTGATTGGCGAAATTTTTTATCCGCCATCGGAGCGATTGAAATTATTGTTTCAGACAATTTTGGCCGCGTTGTTGTGTTTTCCATTTTTGTCTTGCTACCTATTTCTGCGCAATAAAGTCATCGATGAGAACGTCTATTTAAATAACTTTAATTGCTTTGACGATGTCTATCGTTTTCAAAGCGGGGATTTAAAAGTATTTTCGCTGACCGACCAGCCGGTTGCACCGTTGCGTTTGAACGGCAATTTGATGTGTATTTTGGATCGATTCTTTTTGCTGATCCCAGATTCTGACAACATGGTTTGGTCGCTTGGCGAAGTTGAGGCGGACCTCCAGCAGGCTGAACCCAGCGTCACTATTTTTTGTGCGCTTGGCGATGCGCGCGTCGCCTGCCGGCTAATCGTGGTTGAGGATCGCAGCGATCCGATGCGGGTGAAATATTTGGGCGGTGGCAATCTCACCGACATCAAAAGTATTATTCGCTCGAACGTGGCTAAATTGGATGGCGTCAAGGAGTGTTTTCTGCGCTCGTCGCAGTTGATGACAGTCAATAATCGGCATCAACTTGCTTACAAGGCGATGCTGCTGATGGAAGACGGCGAGTACACGGTGTTGGGCAGCTATCTAACGCTCAATCAAAAATCGTATGAGCTGTTGTTGTTGACGCCACCCGAAGATCTCGATGAAGATCTAAAAATGAACATGATTCGAGCAATCAATAATATCAAGGTCAAAGGGTTTGGCGCGCTGAACGAATTTGAGTTATTTAAATGACCTTTAGTTAGCCGACCATGAGCCTTTTATTGGTGTCAGCAGACGCTTGAGGTTAACCCTAAACACCACCGTTCCGACCAGATGGGTTTTTGGGTGGCGCGACCCACAGCAGGATGAGAAGGTTTCGCGGTTGTCGCTGGCGAGTTCCAGCCAATGTTCGGTGACCTGTCTGACGCGTTTTACCACCCGTCCATAGTCTGGCAGTGCCATGACCACAACGTCGCCTGTCGCCACCTGCCGGTAGCCAGCAGTAATGATTAAATCACCCGAGGCGACACAGGGCAGCATGCTGTCGCCCGCGACACGAAATACCCTAAGCACGGACCAGAACTGGATGAACAACTTCGAGAGCTGGTGGGTACGGTGCTATGACGGACTCGGTGGGAATGTCTCTGCTGTGCCAAAACAATTCGGCAAACTGGTTCAACTGGGACAATAATTCGACGCCGTCATCGCGCACGCTGCCCTGTTTGCACTTCGACGCCGCTTGCATAATACCGTGCGTGACTTTGTGGATTTGTGGGAATCGCTCGATTTGCGGTTGTTTAAAATAGTCTCCCCAGATGGTCGTGACATCGTGCTTGACCTGCGCGGCATGGCTTTCTTTTTGGCTGGTTAAACGGGCCAATTGCGCGGCGTTCGCTGAGGTACTTAAGTCGCCGAGTTCGGCGATCAAATCCATCAAGCGGACGATGCTCAGCGCCGCGACTTGGGCGACGCAAGGGTCGTAAATTTTACAGGGGATGTCGCAGTGTGCCTGCGCTTCTGGGAATTTAAACATTGGATCTAGTCAGTCTACTGACGATGGCTGCATCGAGATCGTCCGGTTGGCTTTTGGAATTTTTTGGGGCAGCTTTAACGCCCTCTAAAGATACCGCAAACAGGCTGAATATTACCGATGTCATGATCAGTATTTGACCAATAACAGCAGCGTCTTGAAAGAACACGAAATCGTTGTCGGTATGAGCGAAGCTGCTGCTGGATGCGGTCAACACCAACGCTATCAGTAGTAATTTTTTCAAAATTCTCAACCTCCTTGGTTATCGCAAGCAGTGGCTGGGTGTCTGTGCCGCGCCGCAATTCTGGTCGCTGAGATTTTCATCGCCGGCCATTGGCGTTGACGCATCCCGAGTGTGACCTTTAAACAGAGTATAGATGGCGAATATCGTAATAGCAATCATTATCATTCGCGATCAATATTAATTTAGCCCAGACCGCAAACGCTATCGGAACGCCGCACTAAAAGCTCAAGATGTGATGCTGGATTCGTCGTGTCTTGAGCTTAGAGCGGTTGCCGGGCCGCTGGTTAACCGCCCGATGTGCAAATCGGACACGTCGGTTGATCGATTGGACAATCCGAGCATAGGCCGACGGCCATTGGTGTCGTCCGTCCAGCATTTGGTTGATTGTCTCTCGATGTCGCCCCACGCGTTTAATGCCTGGTATTGCAAACTTCCGTGCGCTGTTGTTCAAAGAAATGCCCCGTAACATGCATGGCTTGACGTAGATGAATGACTTGTATTTACTCGTCTGTCTTGCACAACAGACAGACTCTAATTTAATGGCAAACGAACAGGCCGATAAAGGCGATCTATTTACCCAACCCCTGCGCTTACCCTGCGGCGTAGAAATCCCTAATCGTTTTGCCAAGGCGGCTATGACCGAGGGTTTGGCGACTCAAGAAGGCCTGCCGACCGACGCGTTGAATCGTCTCTACGGTCTCTGGAGCGACGGCGGTGCGGGCCTTTTATTGTCCGGTAATATCATCATCGATGCCGATCATCTCGAGCGTCCAGGCAACGTGGTTATCGATCGCGAAGCACAACCTGACATGCAGCGCGCACTGGAGCAATGGGCTAGTGCAGCCACGCGTTCGGGCAATCAGTTTTGGGCGCAAATAAGCCATGCTGGAAGACAGACGCCAAAGTTAGTCAATCCTCAACCAAGCGCGCCATCGGCGGTTAAAGTCGCGCTGCCCGGAGGTAACTTTGGCCGTCCGCGAGCGCTCCACGACACTGAAATTGAGTCGATTGTCGAGCGCTTTGCGGTTTGCGCTGGTGCGGTTAAAGCGGCGGGTTTTACCGGCATACAGCTGCATGCCGCCCATGGTTATCTTTTGTCGCAGTTTTTAAGCCCGCGAACCAATCAGCGCGCCGACCGCTGGGGAGGCTCGCTGGCCAATCGCGCGCGTCTGCTGTTGGCGGCAGTGGCGGCCGTTCGTGCCGAGGTCGGTGCTAACTTTCCGCTGGCGGTTAAACTAAATAGCGCGGATTTCCAAAAGGGCGGATTTTCGTTTGCCGACAGTTTGCAGGTGGCCGGTTGGCTGCAGGATGCCAGCGTCGATTTGATCGAAATTTCCGGTGGTACCTACGAGCAACCCAAATTGCTCGGCCTGGCCGGTCTGGAACCCGAAGACCCACAAACGGTTGCGGCATCGACGCTGGCGCGCGAGGCTTATTTTGTCGATTTTGCACTCGCTATGCGGGCTAGTGTATCGATTCCGTTGATGGTCACTGGCGGGTTTCGCAATAGCGCCGCCATGCGTGAGGCGCTCGCCTCGGGCGGTGTTGATATGATCGGTATTGGCCGGCCAATGTGCGTGCTCACAGACGCGCCAGCGCGCTTGATCGCTGGGTTGTCGAGCCTTCCGCGCTACGAACGCGAGATGTCGCTCCTGCCGCGGCGATTGCGCTGGTTGGAACGCTTTGCATTGTTCCGCACGGTGGCCACGTTCGCCGTGCAGTATTGGTATTATGCACAACTTGAATCGCTCGGACGTCAGGGTTCGCCAAACCCCGATCTATCGGTGTTTAGCGCCGCAAGAAACACATTAAAGCAAGAGCAGCAGTTTGCCCGTAAGCGCAACCAACGCGCCGATTGAAGGCGCTAATGCGCGGCGATACAGCGCCGTTGTCGTCGTGGGTCGATACTAATAACCCCTCGGACAATAAATGATCGGCGTCGGTATGGCGCTGTAACACCAGCACGTGTGCGATCTTTTTTGTTGCAATTAAAGGGTTGTTACTCGTGAGCGAAGTGCGACCTATGCCAAAGCTCAAGGCTTTACATTGCCGTCAAGCGCTTTCCAGCTTAAAGCCAAAGGCTTGTGCAATAGCGGGGCTGAAGGCTATATTTCCAGATACGAGAGGTACTTTTATTCGACAAACTAGGCGTTCTTTAACTAGACGCTCTTTAATTAAAAGTTCT
>CALGJN010000385.1:0-15974 GCA_937920185.1 uncultured Cellvibrionales bacterium
AGAGAATAGAATTCTATCCTACATTTAGTGTTATTAAAATGCCTAAACACTACATCTAGTGTTTTTGTTGCATACTATTTTTATTCATCTTTTAACAATGCCACGTAAAAGTTGTGGATAACTCGCTCATGCCTAGGCATTTAGTGCTTTGCCGTGGGTAGCGCGGGCTGGGGATAAATAGCGCGTTGACCATTGATGCAACATCTAAGCTTGCGCCATAGCGGCCAATCTTGTGCTGTTGCGGTGACTTGGCTACACTTGTGCGCCGGTTTTTTCTGGTCCCCAGCAGCCATGTCGCGGTTTGGGTCATTCGCCCACCAGCGCGTGCGCGCCGGAGCCGCTCTTCGATTCTGGTCGGCGTTGTTTGGCGGTAAACATTGCCAGCCGCAGCTCGACGGAGCAGCACCGGACGCGACCCACCACCAAGTAATAAATGAGAGAGATTGTATGGATATTTTTGACTTTTCGGAAGGTCGAGAAGGTTACTACGGAGAGTATGGCGGGGGCTTCCTGCCAGAAATATTACACGCCACCATCGAGGAGTTACTCGCCTGCTTTAGGCAGTGCAAGGCCGACCCGACCTTTTGGCGAGAGTACGTCGAGCTATTGCAAAATTACTCGGGTCGCCCGACGCCGGTGACCCACTTGGCCAATCTTTCGCAGCAGTTGGGGGGTGCGCAGATCTACGTCAAGCGCGACGACCTGAACCATACCGGCTCGCACAAAATCAATAATGTGATGGGCCAGGGGCTGCTCTGCAAGCGCCTGGGTAAGCGCCGCGTCATTGCCGAGACCGGCGCAGGCCAGCACGGTTTTGCCACCGCTACCATGGCTGCGCGCTTTGGTTTTGATTGCAAAGTTTATATGGGTGCGGTCGATGTTGCGCGCCAGCGTCCAAACGTTTTTTGGATGGAGAACCTCGGCGCCGAGGTCATCGCCGTCGAGGACGGTCAACGCACCCTCAAAGATGCGATCAACGAGTGCATGCGTGATTGGGTCGCCAACATGGCCGACACCCACTACGTACTTGGCACCGCCTGTGGCCCCCACCCGTTCCCCGAGATGGTCAGTTGGTTTCAGTCGATCATTGGGCTCGAGGCGCGCGAGCAGCTTCTCGGCCTTACCGGCAAACTGCCCGATCGCGTCTACGCTTGCGTCGGCGGAGGATCTAACGCCATCGGTATCTTTCAGGGCTTTCTCTCCGACGATAACGTCGAGCTAATCGGCTGTGAGGCCGGCGGTCTCGGCGCCGGTTCCAACTTGCACGCCGCGCGACTGGCGTACAACGATGCCTCGGTCGGCGTTGCCCAAGGCTTTAAAACCTATTTTTTACAAAACGATCAAGGCAATATGAACGAGACCCACTCGATTGCCGCCGGACTCGATTACATCGGCGTCAATCCGATTTTTTCCTACCTGTGGGAACAGGGCAAAGTGCGCTTTGAAGCGGCGACCGATGAACAGGTCAAAGACGCGCTGCGCCTGTGCATGCGCACCGAGGGTCTGATACCGGCGCTAGAGAGCACCCATGCCTTTGTCACCGCCATCGACGAAGCTCCGAGTATGGGTCGCGATGAAATCATCTTGATCAACCAATCGGGTCGTGGCGACAAAGATATCTTTACCATTGCCGACGCCCTTGACGATCAGAAGTGGAAGGATTTTATATGCGCCAAGGCCGACCAGTACCGGCAGGAGAAAAACTGATGGCGCTGGCCGAGTACATTTATCAGCGACGCGAGCAGCGCGATATTTTGGTCATGGCGCATGTGGTCTGTGGTTATCCGTCGTTCGAGGCGAACATGCAGGCGTTAGAAATTATGCACGCCGCCGGTGTCGATTTAGTCGAATTACAATTTCCGTTTTCTGAGCCCAGCGCCGACGGCCCGCTATTCGTCAAAGCCAATGAGGCGTCGCTCAAAGCCGGTACTACAATCGATCAGTGTTTTGATTTTATGCACGCCGTAAGCCAACGCTTTTCGTTTAAGGTCATGATGATGGGTTACTACAACACCATCTACAAGATGGGCGAGGCGCAATTTGTCGAGCGCTTGGCAGACGCCGGTGGCGTCGCCTTTATCGTGCCCGATCTGCCGATTGAGGAATCTGAAAATCTCTATCGATTGTCGGCTGCCGCCGCCATCGAGCCGATCGTGTTGATGACTCCGACCACCAGTGACGCGCGTTTGGCGGTGCTGGGTGAGGCCTGCCGAGGCATGGCCTACGTCGTTGCGCGCAAGGGCGTAACCGGCTCTAAAACCGCGATGGGGGACGATGTTCTGGCCCTGATCGAGCGTTGTCGTCGGCATACCGAGGTGCCCATCGGCGTTGGGTTTGGCGTTTCAAGTCGCGACGATCTCGAGGTCTTGCGCGGCGCGGCCGACGTCGCAATTGTCGGCACCGCCGCATTGCGCGCCTGGCAGACTGGTGGGGCCGAC
Source organism: uncultured Cellvibrionales bacterium (assembly GCA_937920185.1). Lineage (GTDB taxonomy): Bacteria > Pseudomonadota > Gammaproteobacteria > Pseudomonadales > Porticoccaceae > TMED48. Next base: position 2,439 of record CALGJN010000385.1, read on the forward strand.
GGCCTGCGTGAATTTTTCAAGGCACTGATGGCTTGACGGCTAGCGACTATCCGCGGCCTGCGCTGCTACGGCATGCCGCCAATCGTTGACGACTTGCGGGCGCACGTCTTCGAGATCCGGCACTGCGCCCAGCGCAAAGCGTTCGATACACACCAAATGCACCCCGACCGACGAGCTAATTGGCCCACCCCAGCAGGGTAGTTCGCTGCTTTTTCGCGCCAGAGCGACGATCTTGCCACTCGCATCCATGCCGATCAGATCGCCGAGCGCGAGACTCGATAGATTGTTGTAGTGGCTTGCCAAACGGCTGTTATCGCCGATAGGTTGGCTGCCGTCGCGGCTCGCCTCGAGCGCTTTTTGCGCGGTGCTCAGGGCCATGCCTCCGTGGACGGCGCTGGTGTATACCACTTGGCGCAGCGACATCTGCGCCGCCTCTCGATACGCTTCGCGGTGGCGTTTATAAAAGGTGTCAAGTTCGGCTGCGCTGGGTTCCGCGCGGGTGGTGATCGTGCGGGTTAAATGCGTTAAGCGATCCTCAAGGCTGCGTTCTGCCACCTGTTCATCGACCTGCTCGACGCTTGGAAAATGCTCGGCGACCTGATCGTCGAGTAATTGGTTTTCGAGCGAGCGCTGCAGGTCATCGATGCTGTCGGGCGGGTCGTATTGCCCCAGCCAAGCTGGCTCTGGTCTCGGCGCGTTCGACCACGGCGGGTTGATTAGCCACAGTCCGCAGGCGGCCAGTCCGGTGCCTATTATCAGGGCTAGGGTTCGGCCACTTAGCACAGGCGGCTACGGCGCTGCGCGCAATTGCAGGTCATTGTTTAAAAACCTTGATAATATCGCCGGCGCTCGGCTCACCGGCTGGGTACAGACCATTGATCACGCGCAGGATGTCGACGTCTTTTTTCGACAGGCCAAAGGCCTTGGCCAAGCCGCTAAAGGTGGTGTTGCCGGTGGCTCTAATATAGTGCACGCGCTGGGGTTTTTGTCCGGCGATTTCGGCCCGCGAGATCGGCCTAAAGGTCTTGATGGCGTCCATAAACAGCGCGTCCTGTTCGACAAAATTGTCGCCGTCGACGACCTCACCGCGAAACACGTAGGCGTATAATTTGTAATAGATGACCGCCACGCGAACCGATTTTGTGGTGCTTGGCGGTGTTACTGCGGGGTTCTTATTGGATGACGCTAACGGCTTTTCATTAAGCGACGCTGAGGGCTCTTTATTAGGAGAAGCTGAGGGCTCTTTATTAAGCGACACTGAGGGCTCTTTAAGAATGCCGCTGAAGCCCTTGAGGCGGGCCGGTGCGATGGCTTCGCCGCTCTCGACCGCGGCGACGTTCATTTGGTTGTAGAGAAATTCTTCTGGGCTCTGCGCGGTTCGCGCTAGGCGCTGCATACTCAGCGTCGCGAGTCCCTCGGGTTGGCTGCCGACGACCGCAACCGGGGCCGTCCCCGACGCCTGCGTCCAGCCTTCGGGAAGATCAAAACGCACCCGCCACGCCATGTTAGAGTAGCGTTCGGCAGGGTTTTCCTTGGCCAAAAAATTCTCGCCCCAAACCAACCCTTGGGTTAGTTTGCGGTAGGCCGCCGCGCCGTCGTCGCGCTGCACGTCAGAACTCAGTGATTTGGCCCGCGATACCACCGCACGCAGTCGCGCATCGTTGCGCGGATGCGAGGCAAACACCCCGTGATAGGTCGGGCGCACCGCGCCCTTGGCGCGGGCCTGGTTCTTTTGCAAGATTTCAAAGTCCTTCATAATCGACAGCATGGCGAGCATTTCATCGACGTCGTAGCCGAGTTTGGCCATGTATTCGGCACCGCTGCCGTCGGCCTCCAACTCGTGGCGGCGACCCAGCGAGCGAATCTTAGAATTTCCGTAGGCCATCCCCGCGCTATACACTTCGTCACTGTTGGCCAGCACCGCGGCAATCGTCGAGATGACCTTGGTGGCGGTGGCGCTCGACGACTGCTGGTTGACGTGTTTGCGCGTGATGTGGGCAACCTCATGGGCGATCACCGAGACCAGTTGCGCCTCGTTACTGACGTAGTTGAGTAGGCCGCGATTGACATAGACGTAGTTGTCGGCGGTGGCAAAGGCGTTCAGGTCGGGGGAGTCGAGCAGAGTAAAGGTAAATTCTTTACCGGCCATCTCCGACACCGCAACTACCTGTCGACCGAGGTCCTCGATGTAGGCGGTCAATACAGGGTCTTTAAACAGCGGGGTGCGCTTCAGCGTTTGCTCATAAATTTCGGCGCCGCTGGGTGCGGCCACTGCCAGCGGCGTCGCAAGGCATGCGAGCAGCCATCCGCCGACCAGCCAGGCGCGACGCGGGGTCTGCCGACGGATCTGCAGCGCGCTCATCCATCGCTCACAAATAGCGCTTTTAACTGCTTACCGAGGCTCTTGCAGGCATCGCTTTTAACCGGCGTAAGCAGCGGGATCGGCGCCACCGCGCCGATCAGATAGGAGGTGCCCTCTGAGTCGACCCTAACCCGCGCGACCTCGGTGAAGTCGGATAGGTCCCAGACGATCGCCTCGTAAATCGACGCCTTGTCCCACTTGGCGAAGCCAAAACAACCGGCGCCGCCGGGTCCCGCGGCGCAGCTAATCGAGCCGCCTTTATCGAGGGTTTCGGTCGAGCCGTCGAGCCATACAAAATAGCGGATCGCCTGATCGGCAATCACCTTTGCGACTTGCGGTTCTTGCATTAACCGGCGCATACGCAGCAATCCCTTGGGCGCAGTACGCGGCTCTAACCACGGGTACAGCGCGTCCATAAACGTCTGCTCGGGCATTACCGCAAGCGTCGAACTACGCAGTTTATTGCCGACGCACTCGACGAATTCAGCGTCGGTTTCATAGTGCCCGGCGTCCCGCCGTCCGAGCAGGACAACGCGATCGCCGCTGGCGACTTGCAATTGCTCATCGCTACTTCGGTACTCGTCGATGGTGGTGGTGGTGCTGCAACCCGCCACGCCCAGCAGTGCCAACCATAGGCCGATAACTCTCATCGTGCAGCCTCCCGCCGGCGCTCGTCGATGTAGCTTTGCAGCGCCGGTATGCGGTAAAAGTCGAGGCTCAGTTTAGCGCCGATATCGCGCAGGGCGATGGTCGTTGCCGAGCCCACAGCCGCGTCTTTTTGCAACATAAAGGCGCTCGCGGTCTTGCCGTAAACCGGCATAAACCAGTTCTCGATCGGGTTGTCGTCGCCGTCGCTGATGGCGAGGTTGTATTTGATCCATACCTCGTAGACATTCAGGTAATTTTCCGATGGCACCGCCACCTGTACCTCGACCACCGAGGGGCGGATGATGATATCTTGTGGCTGTTCGATCAACTCGGCGGCGTCGACAAATACCACCTCATCGATCAGCCCGCGAAAGGTTTTTTCGAGGATGCTGCGCTGACTGGCGCCAATCTCCAGCGTCATATTTTTGTTTGGCGTGGCGACGTACTGAGAAAATTCCGGCGACATGATGACCGCCGCGCGCAGTTCGCGAGGTTCGATCAGTAGCGTCGGGAAGCTGCTTTCTAATTGCACCCTTGTCATACCACCGCAACCGCCGAGCAGCAGCGCGCAAAACACCCAGCACAGTGGTCGTGACGGACTCATTTGTTTGGACATTGTTTTCACCCCTAATTTAGGCTGTTTAAACCGACAAAGGTTCCACCGTTGTTATAACTTAATTCGCGCATCAATGCTGCAAACTTTATCGCTTGAACTCCCGGCATGGAATCGGCGTCCAGCTGCACCGGAAAGCCGATCGCGTGTATTCGCACCAGCCGCTGCTCGCCGCGCTCGGCCTGATTAAGTCCGTCGACCATCGCCACCACCCGCCGAATAGAGCGGCCGGAAAAATCGTCGCCGAGGATGTAAATGCTAATTTTACGATCGCGCTGATAAAAATTGCGGATCGCCACCTCAATACCTTCCACCGGACTGGAGTTGCTAAAGGGTGCCCACAGCCTGAGTTTTTCGACAATGTCGTCGCGCATCTCTGGGCTGTCGGTGATCCAGCGTTCGCTGTAGGCTGGGTACATATACTGCCCCATGTCGTTGAGTACTTGCAGACCCTTGACCTCGGGGTAGATGTCGAGAATATTAAGCATTTCCTTTTGCACCTTTTTCCAGGCGTCGCCCTGCATACTGCCCGAGGTGTCGATGACAAAAATAACGTATTCGCTGTCGGCGGGAATGCCGCCCACCAGTTCGTTTTGACTGGCAAACTCCGGCCCCTGCAAGCGTTGCATTTCCTCGCTTAACACCTGCATAACCAACTTCAACTGCTGTTTTTCACGGCTTACCGATTGCGCCTCGGCGCTCGATTGGCTTTTAACGCTGGCCAGCTTGGCCTGCAGGCGGGCGATGCGCTCGCGCAGTTCCGACAATTGCTGGCGCTGTGAGCGCAGTTGTTTATCCAGCACGATGGCCTCACCGCGGATATCGAAGAGCTGGGTTTGCATCGCCTCGAGCGAGCCCAAAAGTTTGGCTTCGACTTCGCGCATCGCCGCTGGATCGCCAATTTTGGCGATCACCAACAGCAGCACTATGGCTCCGAAGCCGCAGCTGATAATGTCCAAAAACGACAGGCTGGCCTCCGGTTGATTGCGGCGTTGGCGTCTCATATACCGACCACCGCGAGGGCTTTGGTCAAGCGGATCATGGCCAGTCCCGCGACGGCGCGATAAACGCGCCCTGAGTATTCAGCGCCAGTTGCCAGAACAGCGCCGCCGCCTCGGGATCGCCCTCCATCGGAAATAAAATGGTATTGACCGGCACACCCGCGGGTAGTTTGGCGCGCGCGTCGAGGTATAATTCGCGACGGCGTTGGCCGGTCACCAGCGGCTTTTTCGGCGTCTTAGCGCCTTGGGTTGGCAGTCCGTCGGTGAGCAAAAAGATATTGTCTGGGGCTTGTGCAAAGCCGTCGATCGCGGCGAAGGCGTTTTCTAAGCTGGTTCCCGCTTCGGGCGCGTAGGCGGCCAGACCCGCGACCGCGCGCTCGACCGATAGCGAGTCGGCGGCGTTGAGCCACTCGCCCTCCGAGTCGACAACCGCGGCGTTCGCCTCGGTGTTAAATATATACACTTGAAAGCGACTGCTGACCGGCAATTGCGCCAGCAGCCAATCGACCGTGCTCAGTGTCCACTGCCACTTGGGCGCTTCGCGCCGTTGCTCGGCGCTCATATTACGCCGTCGTATGGCATTCACCACATTGTCGGCCAGCATGCTGGCTGAGCCGTCAACCAAAATCAGCACCCGCTCGCCGCCGAGCTTTAGGCCGGTGAGGTACTGACGGTTGCCGTCGCCGACAAATTCGCGCACCTTGTCGCCGTACTCGATATCCTCGAGTTCAGCGGTCTCGCGTTCGAGCTGCTCGACCTGGCGACGCAACTGTTCAATGTTGTCCAGTGCGTCGGACTGTATGCTGCGCTCTGCCTCGTCTAGTTCGGTAATCACCCGCCGCGACAGCCCTTGGGCTTCGCTCAATTCGCGCAGCAGTTTTTCTAGGCTGTTGAGAACCACAGTCCGCTGCTGCTCGGCGACCTGAATGTCTTGCTGCAGCATGGCCAATTCGGCGGCGGCTTTGGCATCCGGTTTTTGTACGTCTGAGACGTTGTGCCGAAAAATCAAAAATAACAGCGTCACGGCACCAAATCCGCAGGCCATGATGTCCAGAAACGACAGGCTCAGGGCAATGTTGCGGCGCTGTTTAGGCATCCATCACCTCGATTAGCGCGACCTTGGACGCGCCTAACTGCAGCCATTCACCAGCCTTGTGGTGAGTCGGTAGTTGCACCTCGAGGGCACCGTTGCTGGCGATGACTCGGAGGCCCTGTGCGTCTTTGATGAGAGTGATGTCGGCCGACGCGAGTTGGCCATAGGCAACGTCTAATTGATCCCCGGCGAGGCTGATGCTCAGTGGTTGATCGAGCCGCCAGGCGCGGTTTTTATACAGCAGGTGGGTGGTGGTCGCCGCGTCATTGTCAGTCTGTGGTTGCGCGGTTGAATCAGCGCGCCTTGCCGACGGTCGTCCGGCGCGGTCATCGATCAGCGCAATCGCCAGCGATTGCTGGCGTTGCAGCGTCGGCGGTTCGCGCTGCCAAGCGCGGCCCAGCGCCAGCCCGCGTCGCGCTGCGTCGGCTGCGTCGGTGATAGTCACGTCGGGGTTGAGGCCGAGACTAAAGGTTGCCAACAGTTCGCTCGCCGGCGCAACAGCTAGGTGGTTAGCTGCGTGATGTTGCAACGCTCGGTTGAGATTTTCGCTGCGCGGCGCCAATATCTCTTGCAGGCGCGCCCGATTTAAACGCAGCGCCAGTGCTCCCTGCGGCGATGGCAATTCGGTCAGGTACTCGGTCTGCTGCGCCAAGCGCGCCAGCCAGTCGGGCAGGGCATCGTGCAGAGCTTGTTGGCTGGCCGACGAGTGCAGCGGGTCGTAGCGGGTGTCGGCGATCAATTGGTCGCTGACATGACGCGCAACATCGCGCTGGATCGCCAGCGCGCCAAGGTCGAGCAGCAGTTCGTGACTCGCCACCTGCAGTTGGCCGTCGGCGCGCTGCAAATGGCTAATCACGCTCTGGTGCTGCTGTAATTCCAGCACCGCTCGGTGCTCGGGTGCGGCGCTCAGTAGGGCGTTGTCGACGATCCCGCAGACCCGGACAGACTGTGCTTTGAGCAGACCGAGAAGCAGCGCCAGTTGGCTGTCGTCGAGACTGGCGGGCACGCCGAGTACCAGTTGTGGTTGGTCGATGCCATGCAACAGTTGGCGCAGTTGCGCGTAGGCCATGTCGGCGTGGCTGCGTGCCCAACGGAGATTTTTTTTCAACGGTCGCTGGTCGAGCTGCCGCCAGTGTTGATTGTAACTGAACTGCGGGCGCAGCCAGGCGTCGGCGCGCGCGGCATCGCCACTGATCAAGCCGTTATCGTCAATCTGCACGTAGCCGCTCTCGCTGCGCTGTTCGCCGGTCTCGGTGAACAGCCTGAGAGCTTGATCGTTAAGGTGCAATAGCGCGAGCGTCATTGGGCGATAGCCGTAGGGTTAGATTTTTAAAAAGCGCAACAGGTGATTCTCGCAGTAGCCCTGAGAATCCAGCACTAGACGCTCCTGAATTAGCTGCAACTGGTGCATAAAAAACATCACAAACATGCTTATCAGTAAGGCCACAAAAGTCGAGTTAAAGGCTACCCCAAGGCTGCTGGTGACCCCGGCAATATTGCCCTGCATCGCTTCGTGGGCCTGCCCCAGAGCAGCGCCGATGCCACGCACCGTGCCGATAAAGCCGATCGATGGGATGGCCCAAGTAATGTAGCGAATCATCGACAGCTCCGAGTCCAAACGCTCGGCCTCGTTACTACACAGGGTGTTGACCGCGTCGTTTGCCGACTGAATGCTGGTGGTGACTTGAAAGCGCGTCAGAGCAGCTTGCAGCGCCCGCGGCAGCAACAGCCCACGCTGTTGTTCCGGCAGCGCTTCGAGTGGTCTGGACAACTGGGCGGCGTCTTCGACCAGTACCCGAGAACCCTCTTCTAGACTGATCAGCGGCTGGTCGAACATCGCCTGTTCGCGCAGCGCGGTGCGGGTTTTGTAGGCCATGATCGCGGCGGCCCAAAACAGCAGGATAAAACACGACTCCTGTTCAAGGTCTTTGATGATGATAAAAAACGACCGAGGCACCTCGTATTCGCCACCAGCGGCGACCTGTTCGGCGTGCTGGCGAATGGTGCTGTCGGCGTTTGGGCGCACCACGGTGACAAAAATGCTGTGCACGACAATGATACTGAGTAGCAGTGCCACCAGTTGAAAGTACAGCTCGTTGGTATCTCTTTTCATAATTGCGTTCCAGTCTTTAAGCGTGTCGAATGTCGCTTGTTACTTATTGTCTGTCGAAGTTATGGTTTGTCTGTTGTCTGTTGTCTGTTGTCTGTTGAGTGTATGGCGTGTTCGATGCCTCGTCTATCGCTCCGTGGGTTAAATATCTACCGGTAGCGAGATGCTAAAATCTTCCGATATCTGCTCGCTAGGTTTAAAGTCGTCGCCGCCATCGCTCTCATTTGCGCTGGATGGCCCCGCGGGTTCGCGCAATAGCGCATCGTCAGACGGCCCGCTCTCAGGCACATCACTATCAGGCACATCGCTATCGGGCCGTGGGTCGGCGCTGTCAGCGTTTGGCGCCGGCACCTCGATCGGCGTGGTTGGCGGTTTCGTGTCGGCCTGGGCGATGGCACCCGGCGCACTGGGAATCAGCAGCCACAGCAGCCACAGCGGCCAGTGCCTGACGCGGCGCGGTAACCATGTCATGGCGTGGTCTCCACACTGTCGACGTAGCGGGCGATGCGAAAGCCCACATCGAGACGCGCATCGCTGGCGTTGTCGCGATAGGCAACGCGCAGTTCGGAGCGCGATCCAAGCGCCCAGCTAGCGCCGCGCACTACGCGGCGAACACCGTTTTCTGGGCCGTGGGGATCGGTCAGCGGCGTGCCCCGGTGGGGCTGCATATCGTAAAAATCGTTGGTCCACTCGGCGACGTTGCCATAGAGGTTGTAAAGTCCCCGGCGGTTGGCCTTAAAGCTGCCCACCACCGACGACACCGGATAGGGATCGCGGTAGTTCGGTAGGGTAAAGCGCACAAACTTGGCGGCGCTGGCGTCGGCATAGTTAGCCATCACGTCGCTCGGCGGATAGCGGTTGTTGTTCCAACCAAACATCGCGGTTGAGCCATCATCGGCGACCCTCGCGGCCCAACTCCACTCCGCCTCAGTCGGCAGGCGGTAGCCGTTGGCATTCCAGTTGTGGCCGTCGACGCGGTCGTTTTGTAATTGATAAAAGGGCTTTAGATCGTCGCGCTCGCTGAGCCAGTTGCAAAACCGTGCGGCGTCCTGCCACGACACCATGGCCACCGGTTGTTCCTGCATGTCCAGCGTTTGTGCCGAGATTGCCGAAGAGCTATGTTCGGCGCGCCACAGGCGAAATTGGCGATTGGAGACCTCATTAACACCGAGGTAAAAGGGCCGTTTTAATACCACTGCGCGCTCGACTTCGTTAGCTCTGCGGCCGGGTTCACGCCGCGGAGCGCCCATTTTAAACGGCGCTTGTGGGCGCATCAGGGCCATGTTGATGTTGCCAAATGCGCTGATTCGCGCCGGCCGCGACGCCCAGTAGGTCGCCTCCTCGGTGAGCAGGGCGACGTTCAACGCTTGCTGTTGACCGGGTTTTGGCAAGATATCACGCGTGGCGCTGGTGTAACCCTGGCGGCGCACCTGCAGGCGATGGCCCTTGGCCGGCAGCCGCAGTTTTTGGTCGCCGCGCCCAATCGATTGCCCATCGACCAGCACCTCGGCATCCTCGGGGCTAACGTTGAGGGCGATTTCACCGATGTTTTCCGCCAGCGTAATAGCCAGTGTAATCTTGGCTTCGGGTGCTACCGAAAAGCTTCGCTGGGCCTTTAAGTAGCCGTCTAGAAATAGCTCCACGCGGTGCTCTCGATCCGGGCGTACCTCAACCTCTATAGGTGTTAGGCCCTCAAAGCGATCGTCTAGGGTGACGCTCGCGCCGCTCGGTTGGCTGTCGATCAGCACCCGGCCATCGGCGATCAGCAGTTCTATCGTCGGATGAATGGCGCTACTGCCGGCGTCGGCGCTCAGTTCACCGATCCAACTGTTATAGCCCGGTTTACTCAGTTCGACTTGGCTGCCGGTGGCGAGAATTTCGGCCCGCGCCGGCGTCGCTCCCAGCGCCTGCCCGTCGACCAACAATTGCGCACCGCTCGGCTGGCTGTCGAGGGTCAGGTGGCCCCAGGCAGGTTTTAATGCCACATCGAGGCTTTGTTGGGTGCCCAGCCCGACCATATCGACGTCGTAGCTGGCGTCGAAATAGCGCGCTCGGCTGATCACCAACTGGTGGATACCTCGGCTGATCTCGGGGATGGTGCCGGGCAGATCTTGCGGCATCGGTTGACCGTCCAGCGTCGCGCTCAGCGCGTCGAGGGCTGAGTTAATGATCAGATCTCCCGGCAGGGGTTCTAGCGCAATGGCCACTTCTTGTCCGACGCTGTCGTCGACCGTTAGGGAACGCGTCGATGGGCGATAGCCGGGAGCGCTGGCGGCTACCTCATAGTCGCCGGGCAGTAGCAGAAAATTGCCGCCAATGCTGAACGCCAGCCCCGACACCGCGATCTCGCTCGACGCCGGCGTCACGCTGACGATCACCGCGCGCGCCATGGTCAGATAAAGCATCACCAGCGCGCTGCCGACCAGCACAATGCTGAGTGTCCATAAGCCGGCAGCAATCGGCCCGCGACGCTGGGTAATACCGCCCTCGAGCGGCTGGTAATCGACCGCCTCGAGGACGGAATTTTCTGCCTTATCTTTTGTCACTGTCGGTTCTCACTGTCTGGTCACGCTTGCTAGTTTAGACGCCTGATTCAGAGCCCTAATTCAGGCCCTCGTTTAAGCCCTTGTTTCGAGCTTTCGTTTTAGCTTTCGTTTTAGCTTTAGTGTCGCCGTTGGCGGTGGCCACTGGAGGCATCCCGGTCGATCGAACCGTTGCCTGTCGTCTGCCCATCGAAGATACTCAACCAAGGCTGCCGTTGCAGGGCGTTGACTTCGTTCGCGCCGTCCTCAAACGCCGTTCTCGCCAAGCTCTGATCGCTCGCTGATCGCCATTTGCGCAAGATCTGTTATTTTTAGATCCTCATTATGACCGGCCATGTTTGAGCAGCTATTTATTTTATCTGCCCAGTTATAACCGCTCCCTGCGATTACTGGCTTCAGCAAGCAGTGGCGGCGCTAGATCATTTCATCGCAACGAATATCGATGGCTGCGTTGCTGGCACTTCCGTCGACGGTAAATTCGATCAATACATCACGGTAGCCGGTGCGCGCGCCGCTGACTTGATAACGCCCCGGCTTAAGCTGCATTCGCCGCGCATCAAAGGTGCCGAGTTTACTGACGCGAAACAGCGTCACCTCGGTGAATCCATCGGAGCGCAACAGCACCTCGGTAGAGGTTTGCGATCGTCGCAGTGCGGCGTCCAGTTGGTCGATCTGAGCGCGCAGTTGGTTATTGCCAGCGCCCGGCGCAAGGCTGTCGGCGATGCCACTGAGATCGCGGAGTAACTGCTTGCCACGCTGGTAGCTGCCGCTATCGGCAAGTTTTAGTGGCTCCGCCAGCAGCGCGTCGACCCGCTCGTCGAGCGCGGCGCGGACCGAGGCATTGACCCGTCTAACCCGTGGTTCGGTCAGCGAGTTATCTTCGCTGAGCATTTGTTCGTAGATATCTAGCGCCTGCTGCCAGCGCTCTTCACGCTCCAGTTGGAGCGCGGTCTGCAGCGCCTGAGCGCTGCGGTAGTTGGCCTTACGCGTGGCCAGTTGCGTGTACGCTTGGGGCACGGCTGGGCTGTTGCCATCGATCTTAGCGGCCTCGTCAAAGGCCCGTTCGGCGCGCTCGAACTGGTTGTTGTCGAGCGCCTGCCAGCCGCGGCTCATCGCTACTCTAAAGTCTCTTTCGCGCTTGCGGATCTGGGTGTTGAGCAGTTGCTGTTGCGCGCTTTGGTGCTCGGCATCGATTGCCAATGCGCGTTGATAGGCGGCGATAGCTCGGTCTAACTGCCCGGCATTTAGGCGTTGTTCGGCGTCGCGTAACTGCGCCAGAGTGTCGGGCAATAGTGCGGCTCGGGCGCTCAAAAGCTGGGCCCGCGGGTTGTCTGGCGCAATCAGCGTGGCGATATCGGCGGCCCCTCTGGCGGCTTCAATATCACCCTTGTCGATACTCTCAAAGCCTTTTTCTAGGTTGCTGGCGAGGGTGGTATCGGCGTCGCTATTGAGGTTTTTTAACCGTCCTAGGGCGTCCCGATAGCTGTCGATGGCGCGTTTGTACTCGGCGTCGAGATACGCGTCGTCGCCGCGGTCGACGGCGTCCTGTGCGGCCTGATAGGCAAAGGCGGCCCAATCAGTAACGCCGCGTTGCTCGAGTGTATCGCGCAGCGCGACAATCTCTGCCAACACCACTTGGGCTTGCTGACGCGCCTGTTTTTTCTCCGCGATCAGCGACGGGTTGAGCGCCGATCGCTGGACTTGTGAAGCGCCGTCGGTGTCGTTGATAGACGTCGCGTTGGGCGCGATCCAGGGTTCGGAGACATAGTTTGGCAATATCAGCACCACCGCCGCCGCAATCGCCGTAAGGCCGGCGAGCAGCAGTTTTTTCCGGTCTGGGGTATTGGGCGTGTCGGTGCCTTTTGGCGGTGCGTTATCAGTCATTTAAATTAGCTCGGATCATCGCCGGGAACGCTGCGCTCTTGGCGATAAATTTGCCCCAGTAACTGTTGCCACTGCTGGTACTGGGCCTGCACGTTGCCGGTTAGGGTGATGGTGCGATCCTCGAGCTCTATGACCTGGGGTGCTAGCGTCGACTCCAGCGATGCGCCCATCTCGGCCACCGATTCATCGAAGCTGGCCGCCTGTTGTTTCTTTTCCAATCCCGATTTTAGAATCATGCCACCGGTACCGGCGGTGGTGGTACTGGCCAGTCGGCCCGCGCCGCTATCGCTTTCCATGCGACCATAGATACCCGCCAAAATGGTACCAATGCCGGCGACAATTCGCTGGTTACCCTGTTTTTTCAGTTGTCGCGATTTGACCACCGAATCGAACGAGGCGCGGCGAAATTCTTGATAGGGCAGGTGCATCTGTTTGGCAAAACCGTCGTAGTGTTCTTGCATGCGATCTATATATAAATAATCGCGATCGCGGATGCGGCGCACGCGCTCTAGTAGCGGGTCAGATTCCGCCGGCAGGCGCACAATTTTTGTCCTGCCGTTGCGCTTTTGTTCGGTATAACCGGCAAACGCGTCGGCAGAAAATTGCTTGGCAAAGCGCAGTTCTGATAATTGACGAAGTTCGATTGCATCGCTCTCGGTGAGCTTTTCGCGGGTTCGTAATAGGTCGTTGGCGATGCGGATAAACAAATTGGCAAAGGCGTCATGGGTATTTTTGCGTCGTCGATCGTAGGCGTATTTGCCGACCATGGTTTGGTAGCGTTGGTCGAGCCATTGTCGGCCACTACTGTCCCGCGCAACAATGTTAAGGTCAAGGGTCTCGCCATCCGATTGCAGGATCACACCACTGACATAAAGGTCGACCACCACATCGCTGCTCGGCACCACCCGCACCGCACCCCAAGCGCCGCTTTTTTCCAGCACCCGAAGCAGTTGACTAGAGAAGTAGACCGACTCGGCCATGCGAACTTCGGGAAACACCGTATCGTCTTCATCGGTCAGGTCGAGACCATCGTCGAGCGCGGTGATGCCGATATCCAGTAGCGCCTCCATGGCGATCGGTTGCGACGGTGTCGCCAGCGTGAGTGGTGTCGATGAGGTAACCTTGTCAATCGCCGCGAGAGCGCTCGGAGCCATCAGGCTCAGGAGCAGCGCGGCGGTGGCGGCAAATACGACTCCGCCGCACCGACCATGATTGTTCAAGACTGCTGCGCGAGTAAAAAGCGCGCACTGCCGCTCTGCCGACTCGAATAGCGACTCGAATA